>NZ_JANEWL010000269.1:0-370 GCF_028069815.1 Citrobacter sp. Awk 2 | reverse complement strand
GATGATTATTACTGGACAGGTAAATTGAGTATTCCAGCAATGCCAGCGATTATTGGAAGAGATATCGCAAAAGATGTGGTTGAGAAAAATGCCGGTGCGCTAGTACGTCTCAATATCAAATAATAATGTCAATAACGCCAATGTGCGGATATCGGCCAGTGAGAATCTGACGCTGACAGCGGGTAAGCAACTGGATATCGGGGCCCGGAAGGATTTCACTCTGGCTGCTGGTAAACAACTCAGCCTGTACAGCCGTGAAGGGGCAAAATTATTCAGCTCGAATAACGATATTGATATTCAGGCACAGGGCGGGAATGTCACCACCTGGTCGACGCAGGACACGCATATTTCGAGTGGCAAGAAACTGGTT
>NZ_JANEWL010000268.1:0-421 GCF_028069815.1 Citrobacter sp. Awk 2 | reverse complement strand
GTCTCCTGAAGGAACGTTAAAGACGATGACGTTGATAGGTCGGGTGTGTAAGTGTAGCGATACATTGAGCTAACCGATACTAATGAACCGTGAGGCTTAACCTTACAACGCCGAAGATGTTTTGGCGGATTTGAGAAGATTTTCAGCCTAGATTACAGATTGTAGTACGCAATAGTTTGCGCAGCAGCAAGGCGGCAAGTGAAGCGACGGAAGGAGCATACTGAAGTATGTGACTGAGGTTCGCGAGAGCAGCCAACGCGGCGGATGCGATAAAGAATTGCGTACAGAGCACAAAGAATTTGCCTGGCGGCTGTAGCGCGGTGGTCCCACCTGACCCCATGCCGAACTCAGAAGTGAAACGCCGTAGCGCCGATGGTAGTGTGGGGTCTCCCCATGCGAGAGTAGGGAACTGCCAGGCATC
>NZ_JANEWL010000267.1:0-429 GCF_028069815.1 Citrobacter sp. Awk 2 | reverse complement strand
CGTCAAATCCAGCGAGGTGATGGTCGTCATCCTGGTCACCAGCCACCGCGCGTCATAACGCTTCATGAACAGCCGGTAGGACAGATACTTCAATGCTGGGATGTTCTTGGTCACCGGACTGGTGGTCGTGGTGTTGGTGTAGACGATGGCAACGGCATCCCGGCCGCTCAGCGATTCCACGGCAGCACCGGTGACCTCGGTATCGTTGGTAATCTTGGCCTGTTTGTTTGCTGCGGCGATCTGGTCGACGAATCTGCGGTACTGAGCCGCGAAATCACCGCTGAGGTAATTCGCGGCCCGATCGGCCAGGGTGTCCATGTTCTCCGGCGTGTAGGTCCACAACGTCGTGATCGCATTGGCGGCGGTCCGCGCGACCATGAGCTTGGTGGCCACCACGGCGCGCTCGGAGAGGTAGGGCTCCACCGTCGC
>NZ_JANEWL010000266.1:0-434 GCF_028069815.1 Citrobacter sp. Awk 2 | reverse complement strand
CATTTCTTCTTTTTCGAGCACGAAGCTTTCAGGAATTCCTTTTACAATATCATGCGTGGGATCAATAACAAAAATACGCTCCTGTTCATCGGCTTCACGCCATTTCAGGTCGCAGCTGGTTCCCATGAGTCTCATGAATATTTTTGACATATGCCCGGAGTGCAGGACAATCAACCCCATTCCTTTCAGCACCCGTTGCTGAATACGTGCCACGACGCTATCGTCGACTTCATTATGGGCAATATGCCCCCACCAGATTAAAACATCCGTCTCATTCAGCACCGCGTCGGTTAAACCATGTTCGGGCTCATCCAGCGTTGCCGTTCGGGTCGTAAACCCCGCCGTCTGCAAAAAAGAGGCGATTTGCCCGTGGATACCTTGCGGGTAAACGGCGGCAATCGCCGGGTCCTGCTGCTCATGACGATACTCATTCC
>NZ_JANEWL010000265.1:0-436 GCF_028069815.1 Citrobacter sp. Awk 2 | reverse complement strand
GCAGAAGACGGCATACGAGATCCTGAGATGTCTCGTGGGCTCGGCAGTGACGGAGCCCAGCAGCCAGGGCAGCAGACCGATCAGGGCGATCATGACGACGAGCACGGCCGGGGCCATGTGGATCAGGAAGTCGTTGAACGTCAGTCCCGCCCGGCTGGCGATGATGATGTTCGGCGGGTCGCCGACCAGCGTGGCCGCGCCGCCGACATTGGACGCGAAGACTTCGGCCACCAAAAACGGCGTGGAATTGACCCCCAGTCGATCACATACCAGTAGCGTCACCGGCGCGATCAACAACACCGTGGTGACGTTGTCCAGCAGGGCCGACCCCAGCGCGGTCACCAGCACCAGCAGGATCATGATGCGCAACGGCGCGGCGTTTGCGCGTTTGACGGCCCAAATCGCGACGTATTCGAAGACGCCGGTGTGCCGAAGC
>NZ_JANEWL010000264.1:0-439 GCF_028069815.1 Citrobacter sp. Awk 2 | reverse complement strand
ACCACTTTGTGATTCATGACTGGGGTGAAGTCGTAACAAGGTAACCGTAGGGGAACCTGCGGTTGGATCACCTCCTTACCTTAAAGAANCGTTCTTTGTAGTGCTCACACAGATTGTCTGATGAAAAGTAAATAGCAAGGCGTCTTGCGATTGAGACTTACACGTCCCCTTCGTCTAGAGGCCCAGGACACCGCCCTTTCACGGCGGTAACAGGGGTTCGAATCCCCTAGGGGACGCCACTTGCTGGTTTGTGTGAGTGAAAGTCGCCGGCCGAAGTATCTCAAAACAGACTTCCGAGTCTTGTTTGAGATATTTGCTCTTTAAAAATCTGGATCAAGCTGAAAATTGAAACGACACACTGTTTCATTTCTCCGTAATAAGAAATGAAAAGCGGTGTGTTCGAGTCTCTCAAATTTTCGCAACACGGTGATGTTTTACG
>NZ_JANEWL010000263.1:0-451 GCF_028069815.1 Citrobacter sp. Awk 2 | reverse complement strand
AAATAATAATTACGATGGTTTTTATTTTTGGTATTCAATTAAAAAGACGGGAAAAGGTGTTTCAGTTAACATTATATGGGATTGTTATGCTGATATTCCTGATGATGAAATAGTTCCTTTGTTGAAAGGAGTTGAATTTCATTCTGAGAGATATGAGTCAAAAAATGGGTTGTGTTTATTAGAGGCAAAACAAGTAATGCATTACATTGAGATTTTCAAGAATGAAAAATGTGCGGAACAAAAGCACGTCAATGATTACATAGATCGTAATGGCTTATGGTCCCAATTTAATGAAATGGCTAGCTATAATGATCACGGTGAACATAAAAATATACCGGGAATAACTCCAGCATTTTATGGGATAGTAGGTCAGATTATAAGAATGAAAAAAGGTAATGGTAATCCATTGACTGCATCCAGGAAAATGGCTGATAGCCCTATTGTATTGATG
>NZ_JANEWL010000262.1:0-456 GCF_028069815.1 Citrobacter sp. Awk 2 | reverse complement strand
TTAAATTGAAGAGTTTGATCATGGCTCAGATTGAACGCTGGCGGCAGGCCTAACACATGCAAGTCGAACGGTAGCACAGAGGAGCTTGCTCCTTGGGTGACGAGTGGCGGACGGGTGAGTAATGTCTGGGAAACTGCCCGATGGAGGGGGATAACTACTGGAAACGGTAGCTAATACCGCATAACGTCGCAAGACCAAAGAGGGGGACCTTCGGGCCTCTTGCCATCGGATGTGCCCAGATGGGATTAGCTAGTAGGTGGGGTAACGGCTCACCTAGGCGACGATCCCTAGCTGGTCTGAGAGGATGACCAGCCACACTGGAACTGAGACACGGTCCAGACTCCTACGGGAGGCAGCAGTGGGGAATATTGCACAATGGGCGCAAGCCTGATGCAGCCATGCCGCGTGTATGAAGAAGGCCTTCGGGTTGTAAAGTACTTTCAGCGAGGAGGAAGG
>NZ_JANEWL010000261.1:0-473 GCF_028069815.1 Citrobacter sp. Awk 2 | reverse complement strand
ATAATAAATAGTGTGGAAGTTGAAAATATCTGGGATGTAAATGATTTAGAAAAAATAGCAGAAAAGTATGAGCAGGAATCATTTGTTTATCCAGATTCTTGGGATGGTTTCCTGAAATATGTCACAGAGAAATTTCCATTCGTTAGATTTTCAACTAATGCAATAGAGATTTTGAATAAACAGCAATTTAATAATGTCGCTTGTGAAAGAGGGATATTTTTGACATCTATACTTAACGAATATGTAGAAAGTAGAAATGCTGATGGAACATACTCGGAAAGGACAAATGTTATATTAAAGGATTACTTTTCTGGGAGTAGGGCATTGTTCACTGATGAATCATCAACAAATAAAGATGTTTTCAAAAGTGATATGACGTTTACTATCGATGGAGCTAAGGTTCTATGTTCATGGCATGGTAAAATTAGTTTTAGAGTATTTAGAATGCATTTTAATTACCCGATAAAAAATAG
>NZ_JANEWL010000260.1:0-483 GCF_028069815.1 Citrobacter sp. Awk 2 | reverse complement strand
ATCTTATATGCCGTAAATGTTTTTTGTTAAATTTAAGATAAAAATGATAATGAATTGTTCGTAATATAGTTATTCTTTGGCGTAGAGGTGATGTTGTGGCGGGAGTGATAACTTATAGTGATGTTTTAAGCGAAACGGTGGGTCTCTGCGGGGCGATCGCCAAGCCTCAGGGCACCGGTCAATGTTTGCCGCTTCGCTTTCAGTTGAGATAGTTACATCGCGGTGTTAATTATAAGTAAAATTAAAATGAATAATTTGTATTAAATAATGATTACAGGACTTGCTAAACAAAAAACTGTGAGCTACCCAGCAATAGTGACTCTTTATCTGTCCATAATTTTGTCCCGCCGACTGGTTAAAAGATCGTGTAGGTTTAAATAAATATCCTATCATTTGTAGTAACGGCAATTACTCATTGAAAAACATATCGTTAACATGGTGTTCACTAGTCGCACTAGCGATAAACACTATTAACATTAAAAT
>NZ_JANEWL010000026.1:0-49189 GCF_028069815.1 Citrobacter sp. Awk 2 | reverse complement strand
TTGCTGTATCTATTTTATAAAATGAAACGCTATTTTTATATTTAATGAAAAGTACATTTCATTTTTCGGAACAAATGTTTATACCGACTGATTTTGTGGTGATCCCGTGCCGTTCGCGGGTTTGCGCAAATGCGGAAAGAATCTGAAAAAATAAAAAATAAAGTTGCTTGAACGATTCACCGTTTTTTTCGCTGAGGTAAATATGCCAAGATAATTACGCAAAATTGAGTTTCCTAACCTCGTTCATATATAAGGATTGTTCGATGTCCAACAATGGCTCGTCACCGCTGGTGCTTTGGTATAACCAACTCGGCATGAATGATGTAGACAGAGTTGGGGGCAAAAATGCCTCCCTGGGTGAAATGATTACTAACCTTTCAGGTATGGGCGTTTCCGTACCGAATGGTTTTGCAACGACCGCCGATGCGTTTAACCAGTTTCTGGACCAAAGCGGCGTAAACCAGCGCATTTATGAGCTGCTGGATAAAACGGATATCGACGATGTTACCGAGCTTGCAAAAGCGGGTGCACAGATCCGCCAGTGGATTATCGACACTCCTTTCCAGCCTGAACTGGAAAATGCCGTCCGCGATGCCTACGCGCAGCTGTCAGCGGACGATGCCAATGCTTCTTTTGCTGTGCGTTCCTCCGCTACCGCAGAAGATATGCCAGATGCGTCATTCGCCGGCCAGCAGGAAACGTTCCTTAACGTCCAGGGCTTTGATGCGGTACTGGTCGCTGTCAAACACGTGTTTGCCTCTCTGTTTAACGACCGCGCAATCTCCTACCGTGTTCATCAGGGCTATGATCACCGCGGCGTAGCGCTGTCTGCGGGCGTTCAGCGTATGGTGCGTTCTGACCTGGCGTCTTCCGGCGTCATGTTCTCCATTGATACCGAATCCGGCTTCGATCAGGTGGTGTTTATCACCTCCGCGTGGGGACTGGGTGAAATGGTGGTGCAGGGTGCTGTGAACCCGGATGAATTCTACGTGCACAAACCGACACTGGCGGCCAACCGTCCGTCCATCGTGCGTCGTACTATGGGCTCTAAGAAAATCCGCATGATTTATGCGCCGACTCAGGAGCATGGCAAGCAGGTTACCATTGAAGACGTTCCGCAGGCGCAACGCGATATTTTCTCACTGACCAACGAGGAAGTGCAGGAGCTGGCGAAGCAGGCGGTGCAAATCGAGAAGCACTACGGTCGTCCGATGGACATCGAATGGGCTAAAGACGGTCATACCGGTAAGCTGTTCATTGTACAGGCTCGCCCGGAAACCGTACGTTCTCGCGGCCAGGTGATGGAACGTTATACGCTGCATGCTCAGGGTAAAATTATTGCTGAAGGTCGCGCCATCGGTCACCGCATCGGTGCTGGTCCGGTAAAAGTCATTCATGACATCAGCGAAATGAACCGTATCGAGCCAGGCGATGTGCTGGTTACCGACATGACCGACCCGGACTGGGAACCGATCATGAAAAAAGCGGCGGCGATCGTCACCAACCGCGGCGGACGTACCTGTCATGCGGCGATTATTGCCCGTGAACTGGGAATTCCGGCGGTTGTTGGCTGTGGCGATGCGACCGAACGCATGAAAGACGGCGAGAAAGTCACTGTCTCCTGTGCGGAAGGCGACACCGGCTACGTGTATGCCGACATGCTGGACTTCAGCGTGAAGAGCTCCAGCGTGGAAACCATGCCGGATCTGCCGTTGAAAGTGATGATGAACGTCGGTAACCCGGACCGCGCTTTTGACTTCGCTTGTCTGCCAAACGAGGGTGTCGGCCTGGCGCGTCTCGAATTTATTATCAACCGTATGATTGGCGTGCACCCACGTGCATTGCTGGAATTCGATGATCAAACGCCGGAACTGCAAAACGAAATCCGCGCGATGATGAAAGGGTTTGATTCACCACGTGAGTTCTACGTGGGTCGCCTGACTGAAGGGATCGCGACGCTGGGCGCGGCGTTTTATCCGAAACGCGTCATCGTGCGCATGTCGGACTTTAAATCCAACGAATATGCCAACCTGGTCGGCGGTGAGCGTTATGAACCGCATGAAGAGAACCCGATGTTGGGCTTCCGTGGTGCGGGGCGTTATGTTGCGGATAGCTTCCGTGACTGTTTTGCGCTGGAATGTGATGCCGTAAAACGTGTCCGTAACGACATGGGGCTGACTAACGTGGAAGTAATGGTACCGTTTGTTCGTACCGTTGCTCAGGCGAAGGCGGTCGTGGAAGAGCTGGCACGTCAGGGGCTGAAGCGCGGCGAGAATGGACTGAAGATCATCATGATGTGTGAGATCCCATCCAACGCCTTGCTGGCTGAACAGTTCCTCGAATACTTCGACGGCTTCTCTATCGGGTCTAACGACATGACACAGCTGGCGCTGGGGCTGGATCGCGACTCTGGCGTGGTTTCTGAACTGTTTGATGAGCGCAACGATGCGGTGAAAGCACTGTTGTCGATGGCGATTCGTGCTGCTAAGAAACAAGGCAAATACGTTGGTATTTGTGGCCAGGGCCCATCTGACCACGAAGACTTCGCGGCCTGGTTGATGGAAGAAGGGATCGACAGCCTGTCGCTCAACCCGGACACCGTTGTGCAGACCTGGCTGAGTCTGGCTGAACTGAACAAGTAATATCATGCCTTACCCGGCCTATTCAACGTAGGCCGGGTAAGACGCGTTAGCATTGCCATCCGGCGCTTTATCCTTCAACGCTCTCCATGTTCTCCACGCTTAAGCGTTGAATAATATCCTTACGTAGCTGAAATTTTTGGATCTTGCCAGACGCCGTGCGCGGTAACCTCTCGACAACCACGATGTGCTCCGGGTACTTGTATTTAGCTACCCGTTTACGGCTAAAAAAGGCCACGACAGACTCCAGCGACAGCGAATGGTGAGGAGGTTTTAGCACCACATACGCACACGATCTTTCGCCTAAACGATCGTCAGGCATTGCCACAACGCAGGCATCATGAATACGCGGATGCTGCAACAGAATATCCTCGACCTCGCGGCTACTGATATTTTCTCCACCGCGCACAATAATATCTTTCTTACGCCCGGTGATTTTGATGTATCCGGCATCGTCCATTCGGCACAAATCGCCGCTGTAATACCAGCCGTCATTATCCAATGCTCGGGCGGTCAGTTCAGGTTCATCAAGGTAGCCCATAAAGACATTGGGTCCGCGGGATGCCTCTTCTCCTTCCATACCCGCAGGCAACGTGTTACGTGCCTCATCGACGACTTTAATTTCCACGCCGGCAGCGGCATATCCGTCGGTGTTCATCATGCGGGAAAGTGAATCATCCAGATTGACCACCGCGTGCGGCGAGCTTTCTGTTGAGCCATAGACGCTTAACAGTTTAATGCCGAGCTGCTGACAATCGCGGGCTATTTTTTTCGGAATAGTGGTGCCGCCGCATAAGAAAAAGCGTAACGACGAGAGATCGTAGGGATGTTTTTCCACACTACACAGCATGTCATAGACGAACGGTGTAGCGCCGAGTACGCAGGTACAGCGCTGTTGTTCGAGCAATTCGAGGCAGGCAGTGGGAGTAAAAATATCCAGCAGTACGCTGCGTGCGCCAATTAAAAACGGCGCGGTCACGCCATGTAAAAAACCGGTAGCATGGCCGAGTGGCGCAGGCATTAAAAATACATCCAGCCAGGTGAGATTAAGACGGGCACAATAGGCGCGTTCACTGGCCAGGATGTTATTGTGGGTCAGCATTACCCCTTTGGGCATCCCCTCTGTTCCGGAGGTAAACAGCACCGCAGCCAGCTCATCGGCATGCACGTTGACTGGCTGAGTTAAGGGGGGTGATAAAAGAAGCTGGCTGAGTGCCAGTGAGTCTGTCGCGGGTGCCAGCTTATCGACGGCAACAATCTGTTGCAGATGCGGCAACTGGTTTTGCAAGGGTAGGATCAGATCCACCGGCCGGGTTTGTTTAAACAGCGTAGGAGCGAAAAAAATCTTTGCCTTGCATTTGTTCAGAACCCATACCAGCTCGGCTTCGCGCCAGGCAGGAAGTAGTGGTACGGAAACCGCCCCGGTTTTCAGACAGGCCAGATAGATAAGGGTAAATTCACACCAGCCGGGCAATTGAAAGGCGATGCGGTCACCAGGCTGGATTCCGCAGGCTAACAGCCAGGTCGCCAGGCGGCTGGCGGCACTGTCGAGCGCGGCGTAGGTGTATGAATCGCCGTGATTATCGACCACAGCGATTTTGTCCGGCATCGCCTGGGCGGTTTGGCTCCAGTAATCACCCAGCGATGCATCCCCCCAAAATCCTTGTTGTCGATAAGCTTCCCGACGTTCGGCATTAAACGTTAATGTGACACTCATGAGTTATTCCCTGGATAATTTCGGTACACGTCCTGCCGGATAACAGACGTGCTGTACCCGGCGTACAACAGGCGATACGTGTTAGCCGTAACGGAAATCCACACCAAATGTCCCAACCGGGTATTCCCATTGTTCGAGGATAGTGGAACCGCACAGAACCCGGCAGGTACCACATTCCAGGCAGCCGGCGGAATCAAAATGAATATTTCCACTTTCGTCCTGCTTATACAGTCCAGCAGGACAGGCTTTCAGCAGCTTGCGAAATTCTTTCATGTCAGGATGTTCGGCAAGGATGATGTGCGGATGCCCTTCATCGACATTGAATTTGTTAACGCCCAGTTTGACGTCAACATTTACGGTGTTGTCCTGACTCATAGCGCGGTTGCTCCCTTGATGCCGTCTTTCAGTAGGTTCATCAGCCCAATCTGCTTCGCGTGGGACAAAATGGTCTTGCGAATTGGCTGGTTCGGGCTGCCATCAACGGTGAACATATCGCTCATGATATCGGCCACCATGCGCGGGTATTGGGTAAACAAACGGGGGTTTTCCATTAGCGCGGGGATCTTACGGAAATGTTGTAAATCACGCATTACACAACCCTGTTCAAGGGCGCGTTTGTAGTCCATCAGGCTGCTGGCGGAGAAATCCTGACGTTCTTTCGCGGCAATGGCGGTTTTGGCTGCAGCCTCTGCAGAAGCGATTGCCAAATCCATGCCACGCACGGTGTAGCCCAGGTTCAGACAAAAACCGGCGGCGTCGCCGACGATCATCACGCCGTCATCAACCAGCTTCGGTACCATCGCCAGGCCACCTTCCGGCACCATGTGCGCGGAATACTCCAGCAGCTCACCGCCGGCGATCAGTGGGCGAATAGTTGGGTGTTGTTTAAAATCTTCCAGCATTTGCGGAATGCTTTTTGTCGCATGCTCGATATCGCCCAGACCACATACCAGCCCCAGAGAGATGGAGTCTTTGTTGGTGTACAGGAAACCTCCGCCCATCAGTCCATTAGATGGCGAACCGGCAAACAACCAGGCGGCTCCTTCATTTCCTGATAGATTAAAACGATCTGCAATGACTGCTGGTGGCAGGCCGATCAGTTCTTTTACGCCAACGGCATAATGATGCGCCGAAGAGGGCGGTACCATTCCCAGTGAACGGCCCAGCATAGAATTGACGCCATCAGCAAGGATAACGATATTGGCTTCCAGGATATCGTCACCCGCCTGCACGCCAGTGACTTTGTTACCTTCTCGGATCAGGGAATCGACACGAACGCCTGGAATAAACTGAGCCCCGGCCTGTTCGGCTTTTTCCATCAACCAGGGATCGAGTCTGTTGCGCAATACGGTATAGGAGTCCTGCGCTGGGCTGTTGTCTTTTTCACGATGGAAATCGAGGGTGACAGCACTTTCTTCGGTAAGGAAAGAGATTTTTTCGCGAGTCACTTTCCGTTCGACAGGGGCTTCCTCTGCGAAGCCGGGCATAATATGCTCAAGGCTATGTGTGTAGAGCCGTCCTCCGGTCATATTTTTGCTGCCAGCACTGTTTCCGCGCTCAATAACCAGCACGTCCAGCCCGGCCTGGGCCATCACGTAACCCGCTACCGCACCCGCCACGCCAGCACCGACCACAATGGCATCAAATTTTTCATCTGACATGTTCTTTGCTCCTTTCCCGCCGCGAATGCAGCGGGATATGTGCGTTAAATGTGGCAGTTAGCGACTGAGCTGTTCGATAAGGGCCGGGACGACTTTGTAAATGTCACCAACCAGACCGTAATCGGCGTAGTTGAAGATCGGGGCTTTTTTATCTTTATTGATGGCGACTATGATCTTCGCGCCGTTCCCGCCGACCATATGTTGAATTTGCCCTGAGATGCCCAGTGTCAGGTACAAATCTGATTTCAACAGCACGCCGGAAACGCCAATATAGCGCTCGCGCTCCATCCAGTTTTCGCCTTCGGCAATAGGGCGCGAGCAACCCACTTCGGCACCCAGAACGGTGGCAAGATTGCGTACCATCTGCAGATCGCTCTCGGCAACCAGGCCACGACCGACGCCAACCACGCGTTTGGCTTTGCTGAGATCCACGCTGCTGAGGGATTTGGCTCGACGTTCCTGGCAAACAATCTCATGAAGCGGCGTGATATAAGGTGCAGAGACGACAGGGCAGGTATGCGCAGGATTGGCTTCTACGGGTTCAAACATGCCAGGGGCAAGTGTGATAATCGCCAGCGCGCTATTCAGTTTCTCTTTACCGAAGGCCAGACCGCCATACATACGGTGTTCTGCAAACAGCACACCTGCATCGAGAGTGACCGATGTGGCGTCGTTTACCATCGCCGCATTCAGTTGAATGCTTAACCGCGCGCCCAGTGATTTTGCGCGTTTAGACGCAGGCATCAGCAATAGACCGGTGTGTGTTTGCAGTAAGGCTGAGACAGTCTCGGCGTAGTTTTCAACACGTTGCAGCCCACAAGCGTGTTCGAGCACGATGATGTCATCGGCACCCAGCGCTTTAACCTGATCGGCCTGTTCGTTACCCTGCACAATAAGGTGTACCTGCTCGCCCCACTGGCGGGCACCGGTCATTAATTCCGCATAGCGTTCTACGTTATCGCTAAACACCCATACGTTGGCTAATTTACTCATGATGATTGTTCTCCGTTGGGCTTAGTTCAGGGCTTTTTTCAGATGTTCGGCCAGTTCGGCAATGGCTTCTGCTGAGTCATTTTCCAAAATGATGTGCTTGCGTTCTGTCTGCGGTGGAACACTGAGGCTGACTAATTCCGCTAGTGGTGACGTTGGCGTCCAGCCGATATCGCTGGCCTGCCAGGGGGTGACGGGTTTTTTGCCGGCCCCAAGAATGGCTTTCATTGACGGAATCCGCGGTGTATTAATATCTGAGGTAACGCAAATTACTGCTGGGAGCGGCAGGTCAATGACTTCGACTTCATCTTCAAGGGTGCGCTCAACCAGTATGCGGTCGCCATTACGTTGGATCCTGCTTACCGCGTTAATCACAGGAAGCTGCAGGAGCTCGCCTACCAGTAAACCGACCTGTTGTGCGTAGACATCGCCGGACCCTTCACCGAACAGCATCAGATCGAATTCAATGTTTTTAGCCGCACAAGCCAGTGCCTGGGCAGTATCGCGCGGCAGCGCATGTTCCAGCTGTGGATCCTGCACCATAAACAGGCTATCCGGACCGCGGGATAGCACGTCTTTACGTACTTTAGAATTTTGCAACAAGGAGCCGCCCACCGTTAAGGCGACAATCTCATCGCCTTCAGCGGTAAGTTGTGTGGCGGCTTCAATCGCATTCAGATCAAATTGACTGATTTTGGCATCGGCCCGATCAAAGTTAAGCGAGCGCTCTGGGGTAACAACAATGTCCTGTTCTTCAGGCACCAACTTAAAGCAGGTTATTATTTTCATGGCATCTCCAGTGAGTCACGTTCGGATGATGACGGTGCGCGTCATTATCGGCAGTAGGGAAAATTTGACTGAAAATAGTGTGCGGCAGAGCGGGGCCTGTTTTCGACGGGGCAATCTGTTTTCATTCCCAACAATCTTGCAGAAAAATGTGCAATGGGAATGCTCAGTTTCTAAGCGAGGGGTAAATATTGTGTACAGAAAATTACACCACGGAAACCCGAGTCGGGAGGGTAATTGAGAAATGCATCATATTTTTAATCGATATCTGGCGGCGTTTGTTTCTGGTATGTAAATCGTTAATGTTGAATTAATAACATTTATTCTTTTCAATTAGTATAAAACGTAAATAACGCAAGCTAAGAGCATTCTTGAGCAAGAAGTGTCATCTTGCAGACGACGCAAATAATTTTGTTTCGCTTGGATAGAATATCGTTGTATAACGTGGTTAATCGTTATCATTTAACACTATTAATTTTCCGCATATTTACCATCTAAAGGTGGAGGCTGTCATGTATCAACGATGTTTTGATAATGCCATGGAAACCCTTTTTGAGCAGGGGAAGACCCCCAGATTTTCGCGATTTGTCATCAGTGATGATCCTAACTGGGAGTCTGGTCACCATGTTCATGACAATGAGACAGAGCTTATCTATGTCAAAAAAGGTGTCGCGCGCTTAATCATTGATTCTTCACTGTACGTCGCTCATGCCGGGGATATTGTGGTGATAGAACAAGGGAGGTTGCATGCCGTCGCCTCGGATAGCAGCGCGCCTGCCACTACCTACACCTGCGCACTGTACGGTTTTCGTTTCAATGGTTGGCAGGATAACCAGTTGTTGCAGTTGCATTCGTGTCCGGTCATCAGCGTCGGCCAGGGAAAAGAGGTTATTAAGAGTATTTTTAATGAACTGAGTATTATGATACCGCAGTGTAAAAATAATCTGTCATCCTCAGCTTATGATGCCTTTGCCTATGCATTAACCGTCTTGTATTACGAAAACTTTAAAAATGCTTATCGTTCGGAGCAGGGGTATATTAAAAAAGACGTGTTAATTAAAGATGTTCTGGTGTATTTGAATAACAACTTTCGCGAAAAAATCACACTTGACCAGTTGTCTAAAAAATTTCGAGCCAGTGTGAGTTATATCTGTCACGAATTCACTAAAGAATATCGTATTTCGCCGATTAATTATGTTATTCAACGGCGGATGACGGAAGCAAAATTTTCGCTGACGAATACGGAAGCGTCATTAGCGGAAATCTCGTGGCGGGTAGGGTATGAAAATGTTGATCACTTTGCCAAACTCTTTCAGCGACACGTAGGCTGTACTCCCAGCGATTATCGTAAGCAGTTTAAAAATAATCTGACCGAGCAGGAATGCCTGCAGCCGGAAGTCTGATTTTCTGGCGTAAGTCCGGATAGCGTTTATCCGCTATCCGGATGACAGAACGGCTTACTTGTTTTGATAATCTTTCAGGATCTGACGTCCGGCGACGTAGATCATGATTTCATCGGTGCCACCGCCAATGCGTTCGCAGCGCACATCGCGCCAGAACCGGGATACACGGGCTTCATCGGTATAACCCAGACCACCCATTATCTGAATCGCGTCGTCGATAACTTCCATCGCTGTGCGGGCGCAGTACAGTTTTGCCAGCGCCGCACTGGTACGCAGTGATTGTTCCTGATCGGCCTGCCAGGCGACTTTCAATACCATATTGCGCATGTTTTCGATTTTAACCGCCATCAGCGCCAGTTTTTCCTGGATCATCTGGTTGTGGCCAATCGGTTTACCAAAGGCGATACGCTGGTTGGCGTAACGTGCGGCATCCTCGAAAGCGCATTCGGCAAAGCCGGTGCTGCGTGCTGCGTTGATCAATCGCTCCATTTCGAAGTTGTACATCACGTTGAGGAAGCCCATACCTTCTTCGCCGACCATATCACTTTCGTCAACTTCAACGTCATCAAGATAGACTTCGCAGGTACTTAACATGTGCCAGCCGATTTTATGCAGCGGATTAACTTTGATGCCGGGTTTCTTCGAATCCACCCACCACAGGGTAAAGGCTTTCTTCGGATCTTTCGGCTCGGGATCGCGAGCCAGGACCAGCATATACGGGTACTCTTTGGCACCGGTAATAAAGGTTTTTTGCCCGTTAAGGTACACCTTGCCGTTTTTGCGGATGTAGCTGGTGGTGGCACTGTTGTTATCTGAGCCAGCGCCCGGTTCGGTTAACGCCAGCGCATAGGCTGGATCGCCTGTCTCCATAGTGCTTTCAGCTGTTTTACGTAACTGCTCCGCGGAGCCAAAACGGCGCATACTGTGGATACACTGACCGTTAGTGATCAGAAAGGCAGGCGCACCACATTTTGAGACTTCCATCAGTGCCAGCATTTGCGTGACGTAATCTGCCGGAATGCCACCGAACTCTTCCGGCACGCCCAGCATCGAAATGCCGTTATCCGCAAGCGCGCGCATAAATTCTTTAGGGTAGGTGGAAGTTTGATCACAGGTGCGGAAATATTCTTCCGGGAAATTACTGGTGATCAGTTCCCGAATGCTGGCAAGCAGCAGCTCTTGTTCTTCAGTTAATGAAAAGTCCATCTGGGTACTCCTTTTAATTGGCAGCGTCGGGCAAAACAAAACCCATCGTGGCATCGATAAATAATCTTTCGTCCATCAGTTTCAGGTCTGGAGAAATAACGGGAGCGAAATCCATTTTGTCCAAAATGTCTTCTTGTAAAGAAACGCCTGGGGCAATTTCTACTAAATGGAGACCGTCTTCTTTTAACGTAAATACGGCGCGCTCGGTGATGTAACGCACATCCAGTCCACGTTCGAGGGCAATTTTTCCACTGAAGGTGATTTCAGGTAATTCGCTAACGAATTTCTTCACCCGACCTTCCTGCACGATATTCAATTTGCCGTCGGCAACATCTGTTTTCAGACTGCCGGCAGTCAGGGTGCCGCAGAAAATAATTTTCTTCGAGGTGGCGCTGATATCAATAAAACCGCCAGTGCCCATGATCTTGCCATTAAATTTATGCACACCGACGTTGCCGTGCTGATCGACTTCGGCAAAGCTTAAATAGCACACATCCAGGCCGCCACCATGGTAGAAGTCAAACTGGGAGGTCATATCCAGAATAGCGCGGGTATTGACGTTGGCCCCAAAAGCGATGCCCTGCGAGGTAATACCGCCGATTGGCCCGGTTTCAACCGTCAGTATGAAGTCATCGGCACAGCCTTCTTCACGCGCGACGAGACCAATACCATCGGCAATTCCTACGCCAACGTTACCCACTGCACCTTTCCGCATTTCGAACAGCGCACGTCTGGCTACCAGTTTACGTTGGTTAAGCGGCAGGGCAGTTTGCAGGCTGTCATCAAGGATGAAATCGCCGGAAATAAAGCGGTTAACCGGCGCTCCGCCATACAGCTGAGTCTGTTCAGGATCGATAACGACGATATCCACCAGATAGCCAGGGATCCGCACTGCTTTAGGGTGCAGTGTGGCTTTCTTCACCATTTTTTGTACCTGCATCATGACGATGCCGCCGTTGTTATGCACGGCCTGCGCGATGACCAGCGCATCGAGATACATCACTTCGTCTTCAAAGGTGGCGTAGCCTTCGCTGTCACAGGTGGTGGCACGAATAAAGGCGATATTCGGTGCAATGGCTTTGTAGTAGAGATACTCTTTGTTATCAATTTCTACCAGTTTGATCAGATCTTCGGTGGTCACTTCATTGAGTTTGCCACCTTGTTGGCGAGGATCGACAAACGTACCAATGCCGATATCACTCAAAATACCTGGCTGATGGGCCGCAGAGGCACGCAGGGTTTGAGTTAATACGCCTTGCGGATAGTTGTAGGCTGCAATTTTATTTTGTTCCGCGAGGTCGGATATACGTGGGGATTGCCCCCAATGGCCGCACAACGCCCATTTAACTAAACCTTCCTGAGCCAGTGGACTAATCCCCCGGTCTGCGCGGTCGCCCAGTCCTGTCGGGCTAATTAGCGACAAATTACGTGGGGATTGGCTATTTTTATATTTCTCAGCCAGTGCATTAATTAATGTTGTGGCCTCAAGTATCCCACCGCCAGCGCCTAATACGCAGAGTGTGGCTTCATCCGGAATATAATTAATTGCGTCAGCTGCAGATAGTACCGGTACCCGACCATCTAAACGTGTTGGTCTTGAAAGTTTCATATAAACTCCAGGTTATATTCGTGCGAATACCTATCGCTATATTCGATAATAGTGTTTTGCGTTATTTGAAAATATTTAATCGTCTGCCAGATATTCGTGGCAAAACGAATATCTGGGGCAGGGCGTTATTTATTGCAATTTAAAAATATTCGGCTATTAAGCCTGGTGTAATATTGTCAGAACGGTACGTAGATCGGTTACGGAGATTTGTCCTGGGGCCGAGGCTTTTTTCACCGCACCAAACGTCGCCGCTGAACCGAAGACTTCACCGGACAGTCGTGAGATCACACCGGTTTTCGCCATTGACATGGTAATAATAGGGCGGTCGGCGTAGCGTTCCTGCATCTCCAGCGTTGCGCTAAGCAATGTCAGCACATCCGTTTTGCTTTGCGGCATCAACGCGATTTTGGGAATATCTGCACCAAGTTCCTGCATTTTACGCAGTCGCTGGACAATATCATCGGCTGCAGGTGTCTTGTGAAAATCATGGTTCGACATAATAACGAAGACATTTTTCGCGTGTGCATGCTCGACGGTGGCTTTAACCAGGTCATCACCGGTGAAAAGCTCCAGGTCGATCATATCCACCAGACCGCTGTCCACTGCTGCACGATTTAATGCAATATAGTTTTCGACGGACAGTGCCTGTTCACCACCTTCCTGTGCACTACGGAAGGTGAACAGCAACGGTTTATCAGCCATCACATCACGGATCGCACGTGCGGCTTCCAGTACTGCGTCAATGGAAGCGACATCGGCGAAATGGTCAACACGCCATTCCAGAATGTCGAAATCCGCTTCGCGATAGGCCAGTGCTTCGCTTTTTACCGTTGAGATGTCTTTACCCATCAGTGAGACAATGATCTTCGGCGCACCCTCGCCAATCACGAGGTTTCTTACGGTTACGGTTTTCATTGATTACCCTTTAACTATTCACAAATACTGCCCATCAGGCTGTAAAACCCATAACCTGTTTGACATACTCCAGCGGGAAGTCTTTCCCGGTCCAGAGCTTGAACTGCTCAGCCCCTTGCCACAACAACATGCCGTAACCATCAATCGTTTTGCAACCGGCATGTTGTGCCTGTTGCAACAACTTGGTCATATGTGGGTTATACACACATTCGGTCACCAGCAGTTCCGGGCGAAGCAGGGAAACGTCGGTCACAATAGATTCGTTATCCAGCGGTTTCATGCCGACTTTCGTGCCGTTGGTCAAAATATCCGCGCTGGCGAGAGCCTCGGCAAAAGCCTGGCGATCGGCAAGGTCGATAACGGTGACAACGCAGTCGGTGTTTTCATTAACACGTTTGGCGAATGCCTGCGCCTTTTCAAAGAACTCATCTTTACGGTTAAAGATCTTAATTTCTTTAATGCCTTCAATAGCTGCCTGAGCGCCAATGGCTGTAGACGCGCCGCCCGCGCCCAACAGTACCATGGTTTTACCCTTAATATCGAAGCCGCTTTCTTTAATCGCGCGAATATGGCCGGTGCCGTCGGTGTTGTAACCACGCAGGTAGCCATCATCATTAACGATGGTGTTGATTGCGCCAACCAGTTTGGCGGCAGGCGTCAATTCATCAACATATTCACAGGCCAGCTGTTTATTGGGCATGGAAACCCCGGTACCACGCATTTTTAACGCTTTTAAACCGGCAATGGCATTAGCAAATGTTGAGTTATCGACTTCAAATGCCATGTAGGTAAAAGGCAGCCCTGCTTTTTCTAATGCTTTATTTTGCATTTCAGGGGACAGACTGTGTCTGATAGGGTAGGCCATCAGACCAATCAGTTCATATTTTGCAGTTACGTCCATTTGATACTCCTTCTAAACAATTTATTGAAAATAACGTTCGCCCAACCGCACATCGTTTTTGGGGATATCAAATACGCGGTAATAGCGAATAAAGACGATGATGGCGGTGATGAATGCCAGCAGAGCAAATGCAAGGTCCAGCAAGATGATGTATTGCAGGCCGATGTTAGAAAGGTATCCGGTGATCAGTGGGATAATAAAGTTGGCTACACCACCCATCATCATATAAACACTGGTGACTTTGGCTTTGCTCTTCGGGAAAAACTCCGACATCACCGAGACACCGAGCTGTAAAATACCGCCAGCAGCAGAGAAGCCAATCAGAAACGATCCTGCGTTACAAACCAGCGGAGAGGGATACAAATAAATGACCGCAGCGGTAATGCTTGCCAAACCGGCGTTAAAAACGTTAGCCCAAATGGGGCGAACCATTTTCTTCAGGAGGGCAGCAAAGATGAATACGCAGACCAGCGATCCCATGCTGTAGTAAGAGATGGTTTTTAAGGCGTCAGTTTCTGCCATGCCAGCAAATGCCATGGCATATTTCGGCATCCAAACCACGATGACATAAAAGGTTGAGAATGCGGCAACCCCAAACAGCACGGAAGCGACACCTTCCAACCAGACCAGGGGTTTACTGTTCATCTGTGGCAGATCTTTGGCGAGACCCGCGTCCACCATCTGGCTGGGAAAGCGACTTTTTAACAGCATCAGGGTGATGACCACGAACAGGACACCCGGGATGATGACCGCATAGCCGTACCAGACATGGTTGAGCAGCATGGTACTGACGATGATGGGGTAAATCATCTGGCCAAACGACACCATGGCTTTAACCAGAATAACCGCCGAGCCGGATGCTTTAGGGAAACATTCCATTAACGCAGGATAACCACCGGTATCCAGCGCTGAATTTGCTACGCCAACGCATACAGCCAGAATAAAGGCAATCATCAGATTGGGGCTGGCGGGAATACCGAAGAAGAACAGCATATATAGAATAACGCCTAACAGAATGATAGCCCGGCGACCGAACTTATCTGATAGAACGCCAAAGAATAAAATACTGACCAGTCGACCAAGACCAATACCGGAAATTAGATAGGCAATTCCTGCATTATCGGTTGAAAACTTTTCAGCCAGGGAGGTCATGTTTTGCGCCAGTGTGATGACGCTAATACCGTGTAAAAAATAACTTAAATAAATACAGGTTATCGCCAGAAGAAATGGCGTGTTAAAGGTCTTTTTCTGAGACATTTTTTCACAACTCCTTGCGGATTTTAAAATTATTCTGTGCTCGTCGGTGTAGTTTAAATTTCGGCGACCTTGTAATTAATATACCAGGCAGTAGTTATTGTACCTACATAGCATGGCGTTTAAGTTACCAGGTATATTGCATATCAAACTGTGAAATCTAATTCGTCAGACCGACGTTTTGCCGTTATTTTAAAAATACGTCCAATTATTTTGCAGAAGAGGGGAACAATATTGCATCCGCGCTATTGCGCGAGCGGAGCCATGTTTAACTGACGCTTTGCTGCAAGTCGGCTGCGATAACCAATAAACAGTGCCAGCAGGAAGCCGAGTGCAGCAATGCCTGCATCAAACCACATGATGTGCGCAATGCTGGTTTCGGAGAGCCTGGCGGTAATCAGTGGGATCGTGAAGGTCGCGATACTGCCCGCGCTGTAGTAAATACCGGTAGCTTTACCTTTCGCATGCGGAAAGCGAGCAGCCATTAGCGTTAGACCGATTTGTACGACACCACCGGCTGAAGAGAATCCGATGACAAAGGCGAATGTAATCACGACCCAGGTTGTTGGATGCAGGCAAACCGCCAGCAGCGCGACAAAGGAGATAAAGGTGTACAGCATTAACAGAGATGTTGCACGACCCGCTTTTCTCGCCAGGGGAGCAGTAATGAATACGCACAACAGCGAACCACAGGTGTAAATACTTAACAGCTTGATAGATAACGTATACGGCATACCGGCGACAAACTGACCATACTGTGCCAGCCACTGGCTAACCAGATAAAATGTGGCCATCGAGATATAGCCATACAACGTGTAACTCCCCAGATCGAGAAGGGAACAACGGTGCTCTGGTTGGATCGGTTCCTGTAAAACGGATGATGGCGTGATGGAATGCTTCGGTCCAGGATGTGCAGGAAAGCGGCAACGAAACAAAAATATGCCGTTGACTGCCATAATTCCCGCCGCCAGCAAGAAGGACCAGCCAAACCAGAGTTCAGCCCACACCAGCAGGCTGATAACCATCGGCAACAGAAACTGGCCGCTGGACACAAAGGCTTTAATCAGAATATTGGCGGTGCTGGGCGAGCGGGGGAAGGCTTCCATCAGGCTGGGGTAGGTTCCGGCATCAAGAAAACTGTTTGCCATTCCCGCTAAAAAACCAAAGGCGTAGGCAATCACAATGCTATGAGTATTGATGATGCCAAAAAAGAAGATTAGGTAGCAGATCATGCCAAAAATGATAAACGGTCTGCGGCCATAGCGATCGGAGAGCATGCCTGCAACTAATAGAACGCTTAACCGACCGATACCAAGGGAGGAGATGACAATCGAGACCCCCGCTGCATTAGTTTGCCACTGTTGTTCAAGTGAGGACATATTGAGGGACATTAGAATGACCCCCATACCGTGTACCAGGTAATTAAGGTACAGCCCTATCGCAGTGGAGAAATAGGTGTTTTTCATAATGTGTTACTCAGCGAAGAGGCTAAATGGATGTTGTGTTCTGTGTCGCGTAGGGCGTGTTAGCCCAAATAGTATGCAGACTGCGCGTGAGCGAGGGCATATTGTCGGGTGCCCGTGTTGCAACGTAGTGGTGACGTTATAACCGCTTAACACAAACGCTCAAGGTTGTGTGCATAGAGTTCCACAGCAGCCGATTGATAGATTTTCCAGTCGAGAAAATTGTCGTGGCTATAAACTGCCTGAAAAGAAACCAGATCGGGGAAAAAACGCATCGTGTTATTACCGATACGATTATTTATTTTTTCGATGATCGCGTTAATTCTTAACTTTCTCTTTGCTTTCATTTCTGTACAAATGCGCGCGATGTTTTCCGGGATTTCTTTTTCACCGCTTTCCCATTGTTGCCAGGCGACAATGTCGCCATCCCGCGCGATATACGCGGCGCTTTCTTCCACCGTCATAGCAAAAATATGGCGGATAGCCTGCAATTCTAATGCGTTCATTATTTAATCACTTCATAAAAGACAGTGGAATAGTAATAACATTAATGTGGATATTTCGGCTTGAAGAGAGTCACAGTATCTTGTGCAATATTATTTGTTATTAATCTGTGAAGTCGGTGCATTTGGTGTGAGAGTGAAATAAAGCAATGGGCTAGCTGATGCGATGTAGGTCGTTAGGGGGAGAGTTCAGGATAAAAAAAAGCCCATCGTGGGAGATGGGCAAAGACTACACACAGCAATTCGTTATTTCACTCAGGGGATTTCCATGCTTATAAATCAATGTGTTGATCTAAAGCCTTGGGGTAATAGTAGGCATGCTGCTTTTTCACGTCGATCAGATTCATCTCAATAGTTTAAAAACTGTAAAGAATTTGCGACATAAATGAGTATTCACACAGGGCTGGCGTTGGATTCGGTTCGGGGAGCTGTGATGCGATTATAAGCAATATTAAACAATCAGGCGGCAATGTTGCCGCCTGATGCTGTACTACTTATTGCTTTCGATTTCAGCGATTTCTTCGAGGATTTGGTCCGGGTCGGTGCCCGGTGCAGGGGCTTCGTTGACCCATGCGGAGAACAGGCGCCATGAAACAGCCAGCACCACTGGGCCGATAAACAGACCAATCATACCGAATGCAATCAACCCACCGATCACCCCGGAAAGAATGAGGATCAATGGCAAATCAGCACCCATACGAATCAGCATGGGACGAATAACGTTATCCAGTGTTCCGACCACACCGCTCCACACAAGTAGCACCGTGCCCCAGGTAGAGTCACCTGTCCAGTAAAGCCAGATAATAGCTGGAACCAGCACCGGTAAAGGCCCCAGTTGCACCAGACAGGAGAGGATCATCAACACCGCCAGTAGTGTAGCGTAAGGTACCCCCGTTACCGCCAGACCAATGCCACCGAGGACGGCCTGCACCAGCGCCGTGACGACCACGCCTAATGCAACCGCACGAATGGCCTGTGCTGCCAACAGAATTGCAGCGTCACCGCGTTTCGATGCAAGACGGCAGGCGAAGTGGCGAATACCTAGCGCCACCTGCTCACCGCGCCAGTACAGCAGGGCGCTGAATAGCAACATCAAGCCACAGTGCATCATAAAGCGGCCAATATGCGCGGCCTGGCCAACAAACCAGGTGGTTGTGGTACCGATATAGGGACGAACCTTAGCCATGATAGCCGAACCGCCCATATCCAACAGGCTGTGCCATGCGCCATAGAGTTTGGCACCCACCAGAGGAATACTGTTTAACCACGCCAGATCCGGCAGCGTCATATCACCGGCGGTAACGGCATGAATCAGAGGACCACTGCCATCAACGATGCTGTTGACCAACAGAGCGATAGGAATAATGAATAACAGAACTAACAACAGGGTCATCACCAGCACGGCAAGCGAACGGCGTCCCCACAGCAATTTTTGTATACGTATCAGGATGGGCCAGGTCGCAATGACCACCGTACCTGCCCAGGCAAAACCGAGGATAAAGGGTTGCACAATCCAGAGACAGGCCACAATCATGATGGCTAAAAACAGCACCGATAGCAGCACTTGTGCAATATCCCTGGGCTGACGGAAATTTACCATAAATACTTTTCACCTTTGTCTTTGCGTCAGAACGTTGACGCGACGTGAACACGTTAATCACACTCTATAATGATGAGCAATTTCAGCGGTTTTGAACAGGCGGATTCTGCCTGTAAATCTGCTGAGCGTATTAGAAAAAAATGTGATACAACAAACAAAGCAACACGCAAACGATTAAATTCACAACACAGACCGCAGGAAAGGGTCACTATAATGATTCCACAAATTTCTCAGGCGCCAGGTGTCGTTCAACTGGTGCTCAATTTTTTGCAGGCGCTGGAGCAGCAAGGGTTCACGGGCGATACGGCAACGAGCTATGCCGATCGTCTGACAATGTCGACGGATAACAGTATCTATCAGCTTCTGCCTGATGCCGTGGTGTTTCCTCGTTCGACGGCTGATGTGGCACTTATCGCTCGCCTGGCGTCAGAGCCGCTCTTTTCGTCGTTGATTTTTACCCCTCGCGGTGGCGGCACAGGCACCAACGGTCAGGCGCTTAATCAGGGCATTATTGTTGATATGTCCCGTTACATGAGCCGCATCATCGAAATCAATGTGCAGGAAGGTTGGGTGCGGGTAGAGGCGGGGGTGATAAAAGATCAGCTTAACCAATATCTGAAACCCTACGGCTATTTCTTTGCGCCTGAATTGTCCACCAGTAACCGGGCGACGTTGGGGGGAATGATCAACACCGACGCTTCCGGGCAAGGTTCGTTGGTCTACGGTAAAACCTCCGATCACGTGCTGGGTATCCGCGCGGTATTGATGGGCGGGGATATTCTCGATACCCAGCCGATGCCGGTTGAGTTTGCCGAAATGCTCGGTAAAAACAATACGGCGATTGGGCGTATCTATAAAACGGTGTATGAACGGTGCCGCGATAACCGACAGCTGATCATTGATAAATTCCCCAAGCTTAATCGCTTCCTGACCGGTTACGATCTGCGGCACGTCTTCAATGATGAGATGACCGAGTTTGATTTAACCCGCATCCTTACGGGGTCTGAAGGTACGCTGGCATTTATCACCGAAGCCCGCCTTGATATCACGCCGCTGCCTAAAGTTCGGCGATTGGTCAACGTCAAATACGATTCGTTTGACTCTGCATTGCGTAATGCGCCGGTGATGGTAGAGGCGCGTGCGCTGTCGGTCGAAACCGTCGATTCCAAAGTGCTTAATCTGGCGCGGGAAGATATTGTCTGGCACTCCGTCAGCGAATTGATTACCGATGTCCCGGATAAAGAGATGCTCGGGCTGAATATCGTCGAGTTTGCGGGTGACGATGAAGCATTAATTGATTCGCAGGTCAGTGCGCTGTGTGAACGCCTGGACGGGCTAATTGCCCGGCAGGAAGCCGGTGTGATTGGCTGGCAACTGTGTACCGAACTGGCCGGCGTGGAGCGCATCTACGCCATGCGGAAAAAGGCCGTTGGTCTGCTGGGTAATGCCAAAGGCTCTGCGAAGCCGATTCCGTTTGCCGAAGATACCTGCGTACCGCCGGAACACCTGGCCGACTATATTGCCGAGTTCCGTGCGCTACTTGATAGTCATGGCCTGAGCTATGGCATGTTTGGTCACGTGGATGCCGGGGTACTGCACGTCAGACCCGCGCTGGATATGTGCGATCCGCAACAAGAAGTGCTGATGAAACGCATCTCTGATGATGTGGTGGCACTGACGGCAAAATACGGTGGCCTGCTGTGGGGCGAACACGGGAAAGGTTTCCGTGCTGAGTACAGCCCGGCGTTCTTTGGCGAGGAACTGTATCGCGAACTGCGCAAAGTGAAGTCGGCGTTTGATCCGCAAAACCGGCTCAATCCGGGGAAAATTTGCCCTCCGGAAGTCATCGATGCGCCAATGATGAAAGTGGATGCGGTTAAACGTGGGACTTACGATCGTCAAATCCCGCTGGCCGTTCGACAGGAGTGGCGTGGAGCAATGGAGTGTAACGGCAACGGGTTATGCTTTAACTTCGATGCGAAAAGCCCGATGTGTCCGTCGATGAAAATTAGCCTCAATCGCATTCACTCGCCAAAAGGGCGGGCAACGCTAGTACGGGAATGGTTACGCCTGTTGGCCGATCGTGGGATCGACCCCGTGAAACTGGAAAAAGAGTTGCCAGAAAAACGTGCCAGTTTACGTACGCTAATCGCCCGTACCCGCAACAGCTGGCATGCACGTAAGGGCGAGTATGATTTCTCGCATGAAGTGAAAGAGGCGATGTCCGGGTGTCTGGCATGTAAAGCGTGTTCGACGCAGTGCCCGATAAAAATTGACGTTCCGGAATTCCGCTCGCGCTTCCTGCAGCTGTATCACACGCGCTATCTGCGCCCGCTCCGCGATCACATGGTCGCCACCGTTGAGAGTTATGCACCGCTAATGGCGCGCGCACCTAAAACGTTCAACTTTTTCATCAATCAACCGCTGGTACGTAATCTGGCTAAAAAACACATCGGCATGGTGGATTTGCCGCTGTTGTCTGCGCCATCATTACAACGACAGTTGGTCGGGCATCGTTCGGCCAATATGACGCTGGAACAGCTTGAGGCTCTCAGCCAGGAACAAAAAGCCCGTACGGTGCTGGTGGTGCAGGACCCTTTCACCAGCTATTACGATGCACAGGTAGTGGCTGATTTCATCCGACTGGTAGAAAAATTGGGTTTACAGCCGGTGCTGTTGCCATTCTCGCCTAACGGTAAAGCGCAGCATATAAAGGGCTTTTTAAACCGGTTTGCGAAAACGGCGAAAAAGACCGCTGAATTCCTCAACCGGGTGGCAAAGCTGAATATCCCGATGGTCGGTGTCGATCCGGCGCTGGTGCTATGTTATCGCGATGAATACAAGCTGGCGCTCGGCGAGCAGCGCGGTGATTTCCATGTCTTACTGGTCAATGAGTGGTTATCGGCTGTACTGGCGTCACAACCGTCGGTCGCTGTTGGTGGTGAACCGTGGTACTTCTTCGGACACTGTACCGAAGTGACCGCTCTGCCGGGAGCACCTGCGCAGTGGGCCGCGATTTTTGCCCGGTTTGGGGCCAAACTGGAAAATGTCAGCGTGGGGTGCTGCGGGATGGCGGGTACGTATGGCCATGAAGTGAAGAATCACCAGAACTCTTTAGGGATCTATGAGTTATCATGGCACCAGGCAATGCAACGATTGCCGCGTAACCGTTGTCTGGCAGCCGGGTATTCATGTCGCAGCCAGGTTAAACGCGTAGAGGGCACGGGCGTTCGCCACCCATTACAGGCATTACTGGAGATTATAGGATGATCTGGAAACGTGAAGTCACACTCGAGGCGCTCAACGCCATGGGTGAAGGAAATATGGTAGGGCTGCTCGATATTCGTTTTGTGCATATCGGCGACAATACTCTGGAAGCCACAATGCCCGTGGACCATCGCACCAAACAACCCTTTGGTTTGTTGCACGGCGGGGCGTCTGTCGTGCTGGCTGAAAGCATTGGCTCGGTGGCTGGATATCTGTGTACGCAGGGCGATCAGAAAGTGGTGGGCCTTGAGATTAACGCCAACCACGTTCGTTCTGCACGTGAAGGGCTTGTCAGAGGGGTGTGCAGCCCTGTGCATACCGGTTCACGTCATCAGGTGTGGCAAATCGAAATCTTCGATGAGCAGGGCCGGTTATGCTGCACCTCGCGACTGACGACTGCTATTTTGTGATGCATGTTGAGTTTGGTCATTATCTGCGCAGGTAATGGTGTTATACTGTGCAGGTTCTGAACACAAGCGAGGATGATATGTCTACCCAATTAGACCCGGCCCAACTGGCAATAGAATTTTTACGTCGTGATAAAACCGATCTTTCACCGGCTCAGTACCTGAAAAGACTGAAACAATTAGAGCTGGAGTTTGCCGATTTATTAACGCTCTCTTCGACTGAACTGAAAGAAGAAATCTATTTTGCCTGGCGCCTGGGCGTTCATTGATTCCGGTATGCCTGTCGTAATAAAAACCCCGACACATGTGTTCGGGGTTATTTTTTGCCTTAAACCTTGTTTACCACTTCATCTCATCGGTATTCACTTTCGCACTCAGTTCCAGAGAGCTTTCGTCTGCAAGGCCAGGCCATGCTGTGGTCATTGTTTTTATCACGTAGGCTGAACCTTTTTTCGCGCCCAGCGCCTGTTCAAACGACTGAAGGTAATCCTGGATGAAGCGAATTGCGTTATCACCCGCCGGGCGTTCGCCAATATAATGACCTGGAACCACCAGGGCTGGATGTAATTGCTGCATTTCGCTCAGCACGTTACGCCATGCCATGCGCTCAGCCGATGACTGCGTATCCGCTGTCCAGACGTGAATACCTGAAGCGATACCGGTTCCGCCAATGATGGCGCGGTTCGCAGGGATCCAGACATATGCCGCATAGTCATTAGGATGGCGTAACTCCAGCGTTTCGCCATCAACCGTAAAGCGTGTTTGCGTGATGGCCTGCGGTACAGTGAGCGAAGTGGGGGCACCGTCTTTCATCTGTGGGCCCCAGAACTGTAATTTGGCTTCTTTGGTGGCACGGATATGATCCACCACGTGCGGCGTAGCCAGCACGTTGACACCTGGGAAGGCTTTGACGAGTGGCTCAAGGCCAAAATAGAAATCCGGATCGCCAGACGTGATCACAATGGCTTTCAGCGTCTTACCGCTGGAGCGAATCATTTGTACCAGTTTTTCACCGTCTTTGGTGCTGAATTGGGCATCAAACAAAATGGCTTCTTTCGGGCCGGACACCAGCGTAGAAGAGACCGGGAAAATAGCCTTTTCCTGCGGATTATAGACATCCAACTGTAGCGGAGCGGCAAATGCCGAAGAGGCAAACAGGGGTAACAGCATAGCCAGTGTATTGATTTTCATAACGGGGAACCTTGTGCAGGACATTGTCTTTTGATCGTTCCTGTATTTTAAGGAAATTCGGATCTGTTAGAATTCCCTTATCAGGACATGCTGAGTTTCATAAAACGATCGGATGGGATGCAATGGACAGAGTCATGGCGGCAACCGTTTTTAACCACATCTGTGATTTAGGCAGTTTGAGTGCCGCCGCGCGTGCGCTGGGGCTTTCCCGACCGATGGTCAGTCGCTATCTGGATGAGATGGAAAAGTGGACCGGGGCGCGGCTTATCCATCGTTCGTCACGACGGTTGACAATCACACCTGCCGGCGAAGAAGCGTTGGTGAAAACCCGCACCCTGGCACAGCTTTCGCGAGATATCGGTGCCGCCGGGCTCGCGCAAACCCCATCGGGCACGCTACGGGTAGCGTGTGCACATTTTACTGCCATACATATTCTGGCGCCGGTGCTGCCCGCGTTTCTTGCTCGCTATCCTGAACTCCGCATTGAAGTTGAGATCAACAATCAACCGGTAAGCCTGGTTGGGGAACGTATTGATGTGGCGATCCGCATCACGGAAAATCCCGAGCCCGGAACGATTGCCCGGCGCTTAGGGGATTGTGAATCGGTGTTATGTGCCTCCGTGGATTACCTTAACCAGCATGGCATCCCAAAAACCGTCGACGATCTTGCGCAGCATAATTGCCTTTATTACAGTGGATTTGCCGGAAAGTCATGGCACTTTCTGGATGCGCAAGGGCAAGCCGTCACGGTGGCCATTAAAGGGAATTTAAGCGCCGGTATCTCGTCACTGCTATGTGAATCCGCCCTGGCGGGGATGGGGATTGCGTTGGTTCCTGAGCAGGAGGCGAGAGAAGGGCTGGCGCAGGGGAGATTAATACGACTTCTCCCCCAACTACAGCCTAAACGCCTGCCGATTTATGGTTTATATCTTTCCCGCGATCACCAGCCTGCGGGGTTGCGGCTGTTGCTGGACGAACTGAATGAGACACAGCGCTAACTATGTGATTGAGCGTGTTTATAAAATAGTCAAAGCGCAATTTGTGTTAAAAAAAATTTATCAGTGTATGAGATTATTCTGATCGCCCCTTCAAGAGCTAAGCCATTGTGAGTGCCGGAGATAAGCGCCGGATGGGGCCGGAACCCTTAAGTCTGCCAGCATGCAGACTTAAGGGTTTTTTATGGCCCACATGCGTTTTGAATCGCATTGTTCCCCCGTAGTCATCCCCACCTATCCCTTAAATAGACATTATCTATACATCTTTTAGCATTTGACCTGCCGGAACGATTACATATTCATAATCTATTATTAATCAATGTATTGAACAAAAAAATCCATCCCTGTTAACCCTCGCCGCAGGGTCTATGCTTAATAAAAGTCGTCAAAAAGGGCGGTTAACCCGAATGCCCCTGCTGTTGAGGGGTTGAAGTGATAATCATTATCACTAACATGGTGTTATAGCTTGAAAGCTAATGACTCGAGGTAACCCTATGGAATTGCATTCAGGAACATTTAATCCCAACGATTTTGCGTGGCGCGGGCTGACGTTAACGCCAGCGGCAGCGGCGCATATCCGTGAACTGGTGGCAAGGCAACCCGATATGTTGGGCGTGCGGTTAGGCGTGAAACAAACCGGATGCGCGGGATTCGGCTATGTGCTGGACACCGTCAAGCAACCCGAGAAAGACGATCTGCTATTTGAAACAGAGGGCGCCAGACTTTATGTCCCGTTACAGGCGATGCCGTTTATCGATGGAACTGAAGTCGATTTCGTTCGTGAAGGATTAAATCAGTTATTTAAATTTCATAACCCGAAAGCCCAGAACGAATGTGGCTGTGGCGAAAGCTTTGGGGTATAGGCGGTACTATGTCTCGTAATACTGAAGCAACTGACGATGTCAACACCTGGGCTGGCGGGCACCTCAATTACAAAGAGGGGTTCTTTACCCAACTCAAAACCGATGAGCTGGCCAAAGGGATCAACGAAGAGGTGGTGCGGGCAATTTCGGCAAAACGAAATGAACCCGACTGGATGCTGGAATTCCGTCTGAATGCGTTTAACGCGTGGCTGACGATGGAAGAACCACACTGGCTAAAAGCGCACTATGACAAACTGAACTACCAGGATTACAGCTATTACTCGGCACCTTCTTGCGGCAACTGTGATGAAACCTGCGCCTCTGAGCCGGGAGCGGTGCAACAAACGGGCGCGAATGCGTTTTTAAGCAAAGAGGTTGAAGACGCGTTCGAGCAGCTTGGCGTGCCGGTCCGTGAAGGCAAAGAAGTGGCGGTGGATGCCATTTTCGATTCGGTGTCAGTTGCAACGACCTACCGCGATAAGCTGGCGGAGCAGGGTATTATTTTCTGCTCGTTCGGCGAGGCCATTCACGATCATCCTGAACTGGTAAAAAAATACCTCGGTACCGTCGTCCCGGGGAATGACAATTTCTTTGCCGCGCTGAATGCGGCGGTGGCATCGGACGGCACGTTTATTTATGTGCCGAAAGGTGTGCGCTGCCCAATGGAACTGTCGACTTATTTCCGTATCAATGCAGAAAAAACAGGACAGTTTGAACGCACGATTCTGGTGGCGGATGAGGGGAGTTACGTCAGCTATATCGAAGGTTGTTCGGCTCCGGTACGTGACAGTTACCAGCTGCATGCGGCGGTGGTTGAGGTGATCATCCATAAAGATGCTGAGGTGAAGTATTCAACGGTACAAAACTGGTTCCCCGGCGATGGCAATACCGGCGGCATCCTGAATTTCGTGACCAAACGTGCGCTGTGTGAAGGTGAAAACAGCAAAATGTCATGGACGCAGTCAGAGACCGGTTCAGCCATTACCTGGAAATACCCGAGCTGCATTCTGCGCGGTGATAATTCGATCGGCGAATTCTACTCCGTTGCGCTGACCAGCGGGCATCAGCAGGCTGATACTGGCACTAAAATGATTCACATCGGCAAGAACACGAAATCGACCATTATCTCGAAAGGAATTTCTGCCGGACATAGCCAGAACAGCTATCGTGGCTTAGTGAAAATTATGCCTACCGCCACTAACGCCCGTAACTACACCCAATGTGACTCAATGTTGATTGGTGCGGACTGTGGGGCGCATACCTTCCCGTATGTTGAGTGCCGTAACAACAGCGCTCAGCTTGAACACGAAGCGACGACCTCGCGCATTGGTGAAGACCAGCTGTTCTACTGCCTGCAACGTGGCATCAGTGAAGAAGATGCTATCTCAATGATCGTCAATGGCTTCTGTAAAGACGTGTTCTCTGAGCTGCCGCTGGAATTTGCTGTGGAAGCGCAAAAACTTCTCGCCATAAGTCTTGAACACAGCGTCGGCTAAAATTTAAGGAAAGCACATGTTAAGCATTAAAGATTTACAGGTCAGTGTGGAAGATAAGGCGATCCTGCGTGGGCTGAGTCTTGAGATTCGCCCCGGGGAAGTACACGCCATTATGGGGCCGAACGGTTCCGGGAAAAGTACGTTGTCTGCGACACTCGCCGGACGAGAAGATTATGAAGTCACGGGCGGGACGGTTGAGTTTAACGGTAAGAACTTGCTGGAACTGTCACCGGAAGACAGGGCCGGTGAAGGTATCTTTATGGCGTTTCAGTATCCGGTGGAGATCCCCGGCGTCAGCAATCAGTTTTTCCTGCAAACGGCACTGAATGCGGTGCGCAGCTACCGTGGCGAAGAGTTGCTGGACAGGTTTGACTTCCAGGATCTGATGGAAGAGAAAATTGCGTTGCTGAAGATGCCGGCAGATTTGCTCACCCGTTCGGTGAACGTGGGTTTCTCCGGTGGGGAGAAAAAACGTAACGACATTCTGCAAATGGCGGTACTGGAACCCCAGCTGTGCATTCTTGATGAGTCTGACTCTGGTCTGGATATCGACGCGCTGAAAATCGTCGCTGATGGCGTGAACGCATTGCGTGACGGAAAGCGTTCGTTTGTTATTGTCACCCACTACCAGCGAATCCTCGACTATATCAAACCCGATTACGTCCACGTTCTCTACCAGGGGCGCATTGTGAAGTCCGGTGATTTTACGTTGGTTAAACAGCTGGAGGAGCAAGGGTATGGCTGGCTTAGTGAACAGCAGTAACGTGCTCCAGCAGTGGCATCATCTGTTTGAAGCGCAGGGTGAGCGTCGCTCACAGCATGCGCAACAACACCTGCAACAGATGTTGCGGCTGGGGTTGCCGACGCGTAAACATGAGGACTGGAAATATACGCCGCTGGAAGGGTTAACCAACGGCCAGTTTGTCAGTCGTTTTTCTGCAATAACGTCAGCACAGTGCGACGCGCTGAGCGGCGCTATTGATGCCCTACGTCTGGTGTTTGTTGACGGTCAGTACTGCGAGGCGCTTAGCGATAGCGTGGACGGCAGCGGCTTTGACATTACCGTTGATGATGCGCGTCAGGCACTCCCTGCGGCTATCCAGCCAGAGGTGTTCCTGCATCTGACCGAAAGCCTTTCACGCAGCGTCACGCACATTCAGGTCAAACGACATCAACGTCCAGCGAAACCGCTGCTGTTGATGCATATCACCCAGGGGCTGGCGGGTGATGAGGTGAATACCGCGCACTATCGCCACCATCTTGAACTGGCCGAAGGCGCAGAAGCTACCGTCATTGAGCACTATGTTAGCCTGAATGCGCATCGACATTTTACCGGTGCGCGCTTAACGATGAACGTGGCGGCAAATGCCCATTTGCACCATATCAAACTGGCGTTTGAGAATCCGGCCAGCCACCATTTCGCGCATAACGATATCCAGTTAGGGGCCGATGCGACGGCGATGAGTTACAGCTTCTTACTCGGTGGTGCGGTATTACGCCATCACACCAGTACCCAGCTTAACGGGGAGAACAGCACGCTGCGCCTTAACAGCCTGGCGATGCCGGTGAAAAATGAAGTTTGCGATACCCGAACCTGGCTTGAACACAATAAGGGGTATTGCAACAGCCGCCAGTTACATAAAACGATTGTCAGCGATAAAGGCCGTGCGGTGTTTAATGGCCTGATTAACGTGGCGCAGCATGCCATTAAAACTGACGGTCAGATGACGAACAATAATTTACTGCTCGGTAAACTGGCAGAAGTGGACACCAAGCCGCAACTGGAAATCTACGCTGATGACGTGAAATGCAGCCATGGGGCGACGGTAGGGCGGATCGACGATGAACAGATGTTCTATCTGCGTTCGCGTGGGATTGGCCAGCAGGATGCCCAACAGATGATTCTCTACGCGTTTGCCGCTGAGCTGACGGAAGCCCTGAGCGATGAAACGCTGAAACAACAGGTACTGGCGCGGATAGCCCAACGCCTACCGGGAGGCGTAGCATGACATTTCCCATTGAAAAAGTACGGGCGGACTTTCCGGTCCTGACGCGTGAGGTCAACGGCTTACCGCTGGCTTACCTCGACAGTGCTGCCAGCGCGCAAAAGCCCAACCAGGTGATTGATGCCGAGGCTGAGTTTTATCGGCATGGCTATGCGGCAGTCCATCGGGGTATTCATACGCTCAGTGCCCAGGCGACGGAAAAAATGGAGAATGTACGCAAGCTGGCGTCATTGTTTATTAACGCACGTTCTGCCGAAGAACTGGTGTTTGTCCGCGGCACGACGGAGGGCATCAACCTGGTGGCGAACAGCTGGGGCAGTAGCAATGTCCGGGCGGGTGATAACATCATCATCAGTGAAATGGAACACCACGCCAATATTGTCCCCTGGCAGATGCTGTGCGCCCGTGTAGGTGCGGAACTGCGTGTTATCCCACTGAATGCCGACGGGACGTTGCAACTGGAAACATTGCCGACGCTGTTTGATGACCGTACGCAACTGTTGGCCATTACCCACGTATCGAATGTCCTGGGCACGGAAAACCCGCTGCCGGAGATGATTGAGCTGGCGCATCAGTACGGCGCAAAAGTGCTGGTAGATGGCGCGCAGGCGGTCATGCACCACCCGGTGGACGTGCAGGCACTGGATTGTGACTTTTATGTCTTCTCCGGACATAAGCTGTATGGACCCACCGGCATTGGCGTGCTGTATGCCAGGGAATCGCTGCTGCAGGAAATGCCGCCGTGGGAAGGCGGTGGCTCGATGATAGCAACCGTCAGTCTGAGTCAGGGAACGACGTGGGCCAAAGCCCCCTGGCGTTTTGAAGCCGGAACACCGAACACCGGAGGGATTATCGGTCTCGGAGCGGCTATTGAATATGTTAGCGCGCTGGGGCTTACTGAAATCAGTGAATATGAGCAGTTCATGATGCGTTATGCACTGGAACAACTGGCGGAGGTACCTAATCTGACGCTCTACGGCCCGGAAAATCGTTTAGGCGTGATCGCCTTTAACCTGGGCAAACATCACGCGTATGACGTCGGTAGCTTTCTCGATAACTATGGAATTGCCGTTCGCACGGGGCATCACTGCGCGATGCCGTTGATGGCTTATTATCACGTTCCCGCGATGTGCCGGGCTTCCATTGCCATGTATAACACCCATGAAGAAGTGGATCGCCTGGTGACTGGGCTCAAGCGTATTCATCACTTGTTGGGATAACAGGGAGGCATTATGGCTGCGCTACCGGATAAAGAAAAACTGTTGCGTAATTTTCTGCGTTGCGCTAATTGGGAAGAGAAATACCTGTACATCATTGAACTGGGTCAGCGGCTGCCGGAATTAAATGCCGACGATCGCTGCCCGGAAAATAGCATTCAGGGATGTCAAAGTCAGGTATGGATTGTTATGCGGCAGAATGCTGAAGGTATTATTGAATTGCAGGGCGACAGTGATGCGGCAATTGTGAAAGGACTTATCGCCGTCGTCTTCATTTTGTATGACCGGATGACGGCTCAGGATATTGTGAATTTTGATGTGCGTCCGTGGTTCGAAAAAATGGCGCTCGCACAGCATCTCACACCTTCACGTTCACAGGGACTGGAAGCGATGATACGGGCGATCCGCACCAAAGCCGCAACTCTTAGCTAAACTGATAAAACACGTCATCTTTCAGGCTGACTGGAATGATTCCGTGAAAGGCACCGCAATGACTCGTAGGCCGGATCGGACGCTTGCCGTCATCCGGCAATAACGCCAGGGGGGTGAGTGAGTATGAAACGCGCGTCTATTATTACGTTAATGCTGATCGGCGCTTACAGCGCTATACAGGCCGCTTGGGCGGTCGATTATCCGTTGCCTGCGGCGAACAGCCGTCTTGTTGGGCAAAATCAAACCTACACCGTGCAGGAAGGCGATAAGAATCTCCAGGCGATAGCCCGGCGTTTTGACACCGCTGCAATGCTGATCCTTGAAGCAAATAACACCATAGCCCCCGTACCCAGACCTGGAACCCTGATTACCATTCCCTCGCAATTATTGCTACCGGATGTGCCACGCGAAGGCATTATTGTGAATCTGGCGGAACTGCGTTTGTATTACTTCCCGCCGGGAGAAAATATTGTTCAGGTATTCCCCATTGGCATTGGTTTGCAGGGGCTGGAAACACCGGTGATGGAAACCCGTGTTGGGCAGAAAATACCCAATCCGACCTGGACACCTACACCGGGCATCCGTAAGCGCTCTCTGGAGCGCGGCATCACATTACCGCCGGTAGTACCTGCGGGGCCAAATAACCCGTTAGGACGCTTTGCATTGCGTCTGGCGCATGGAAATGGTGAATACCTTATCCATGGGACCAGTGCACCTGACAGTGTTGGCCTGCGCGTAAGCTCCGGATGTATCCGTATGAACGCGCCGGATATCAAAGCGTTGTTCGAGCAGGTGCGACCAGGTACGCCTGTCAGAGTGATCAACGAGCCGATAAAGTACTCCGTTGAGCCAAATGGAATGCGCTATGTTGAAGTGCACAGGCCGTTGTCACCGGAAGAGGAACAAAACGTTCAGACCATGCCCTATGTATTACCGGTAGGTTTTAATCAGTTCAAAGAGAATAAGGCTGTCGATAACAGTCTGGTTGAGAGAGCTCTGTATCGTCGTGCGGGTTATCCCGTGACCGTTAGTGCCGGGCAGACACCTGTCGTTGCCAATGGACCAGAAGTGAAATCAGCGCAGAACGGTGCGCCAGGGGAGGATGCGCAGATGCGCACAACGCAGTAACAGGGAAGAAAATAACGGGCAAAAAAAATGGCGCACAATGTGCGCCATTTTTATTACACAGATACTATTACTTGCGGTATTTAGTAGCTGCGTTGTCCAGACGCTGGTTAGCGCGAGCTGCGTCATCTTTAGCAGCCTGAACGTCGGAACGCATTGCGTTCACGTCGTTGCTCAGCTGGTCAACTTTAGCGTTCAGAGTCTGAACGTCAGAAGACAGCTGATCGATTTTAGCGTTGCTGGAGCAACCTGCCAGCAGAGTAGAACCCAGGATTACCGCGCCCAGTACCAGTTTAGTACGATTCATTATTAATACCCTCTAGATTGAGTTAATCTCCATGTAGCGTTACAAGTATTACACAAAGTTTTTTATGTTGAGAATATTTTTTTGATGGGAATGCACTTATTTTTGATCGTTCGCTCAAAGAAGCATCGAATTGTGCAAAAACAGCTAAAAACCCGAGAGAAAACAGAAAGCTTCCATCGGATTCATCTTAGATAATCTCGGATTAGATAGTGAAATCCGATTTGATTTTTTATTAATCGTGGCTATCAAGAAAATAAAAAAAGCGCCGCAAGGGCGCTTTTTAAGCAAATTAATTCGCGATGGAATTATTACAGCACGTGAACAGATGCCGTATTGGTCGTGCCGCTCGGAACCAGTGCGCCGGAAACCATAACAACGACGTCACCTTTCTGTGCCAGACCACTTTCCAGAGCCACTTCTTTGCCCAGACGGTAGAAATCATCAGTAGAGGTGATTTCTTTAACAACCTGTGCAACGACACCTTTGCTCAGCACCAGCTGGCGAGCGGTAGTTTCATTGGTGGTCAACGCCAGGATGGTTGCATCCGGGAAGTATTTACGCACAGCACGTGCAGATTTACCGCCCTGGGTTGCCACGACGATCAGCGGAGCATCCAGTTTTTCTGCAGTTTCAACAGCACCACGGCACACCGCTTCAGTGATGCGCAGTTTACGGCTGTCATTATTGAAGTCCAGGCGGCTGGTCATCACACGGTCGGTACGTTCGCAGATGGTGGCCATGATGGTCACAGCTTCCAGCGGGTATTTACCTTTCGCGGATTCACCAGACAGCATAACGGCATCGGTACCATCGAGGATGGCGTTCGCAACGTCGCCGGCTTCAGCGCGGGTCGGACGTGGGTTTTTGATCATGGAATCCAGCATCTGGGTCGCAGTGATAACGACCTTACGTGCACGGATACATTTCTCGATGATCATCTTCTGCGCGAAGATAACTTCTTCAACCGGGATCTCAACGCCCATGTCGCCACGAGCAACCATGATGCCGTCGGACGCTTCGAGGATTTCGTCGAAGTTGTTCAGGCCTTCCTGGTTTTCAATCTTGGAGATGATCTGGATGTTTTCGCCGCCGTGTGCTTTCAGGTGCTCACGGATTTCAACGACGTCAGAACGTTTACGGATAAAGGAGGCCGCAACGAAGTCAACGCCTTGCTCACAACCGAAGATCAGGTCCTGTTTGTCTTTTTCAGCCAGTGCTGGCAGGGCAATGGAAACGCCAGGCAGGTTAACGCCTTTGTTTTCACCCAGATCGCCGTTGTTCAGCACTTTACAGATAACTTTGTTACCTTCAATAGCGGTAACTTCCATGCCAATCAGGCCATCATCAACCAGTACGGTGTTGCCGACAGACAGGTCTTTAGTGAAGCCTTCGTAGGTAACAGCAACGATTTCGTTGTTGCCGACAACAGATTTGTCGGTAGTGAACGTGAAGGTCTGGCCCGCTTTCAGAGAAACGTCGTTGCCGCCTTCCAGCTTAATGGTACGGATTTCCGGACCTTTGGTGTCGAGCAGAATTGCAGCTTTTTTACCGGTTTTGCTCATGACGTTGCGCAAATTCTTGATGCGCTGACCGTGTTCTGCGTAATCACCGTGGGAGAAGTTCAGACGCATGACGTTCATGCCCGCGTCCAGCATTTTGGATAACATCTCTTCGGATTCGGTTTTCGGACCGATGGTGCAAACAATTTTCGTCTTTTTCATGACAGTCTTAGTCTTTAAGTTGAGAAGGATATGGAAATCTGGCTTCCATCGCGCACGGATGGAAAGCTAAACCTGAGTTACGAAAGTTGTGATGCCTCGCTCTAAGAATAGGTGACATCGATAAAGCGTGCAGAGGAATGTGTGCTTGCGTTTCAGCCCAACGGGATGGTGAGTTTTGTAGTCGTTGAGTTTTACAGGTCAATGTGCTGAAACCATTCAAGAGACAATTGGCGCGCATTATACGCTGAAAATTATCAAAAAGGAAAATGGAAACAGCGTTTCAAAAGAGTTCTGTGCAGTTTAACAAAGAATCTGCATTAAATTGTTTCAGGTTGGTTAACAAAACACCGCCCAACGTCAGGCGGTGTTGCGCAACAAGAAAAAATAACCTGTTGCAAACTCAGTATTCAGACGACTTAGTCGAGCAGCTTTCGCCCCTCAAGATCGATATTGATGTCCTGCTTATGCGCTTTCCGATACCACAGAATCGCCAGACCGATTACAGACCAGATGCCCCCCAGCGTCAGCGCGTGAATGTTCATATTCATACAGACATAACCGATGACGACCATGCCCAGCACAGGAGAGATCACGTGAGGGAAAAGGCGACGATGTTCTTTCATCTTTACGTTGTAGAGCACAAAGACACACAGGTTTACCACAAAGAAGGCGAAAAGCGCGCCGAAGTTAACAAGGGTGGATATGGATTCAATTTTCCCGGAAAACAGGTAGCTAAGAAAGAGTGTCACAGCCCCGGTGAACAGAATGGCATAGTCAGGTGTTTTTCTTTTATTGTGTACGTGCGCCAGGAATGTGGGCAACATTTTGTCGCGCCCCATAGAGAACAGAACGCGGGATACGGCGGTTTGTGCCGTAATGATATTGCCGACTGCGCAAACGAACGCCACGATGATAGAAAATGCGACTTTAAGCCAGATACCGCCAACATCACCTGCAATCGTGAAGAAGGCTTCGTTTGTTTCAGTGCCGTCGGCAAAGCTGTCTATTTTGCCGGTGGCGAATGCGGCAAACGTCACCACAATAATAAACAGCACGGTGGCCAGGATCAGGGCGAGAAGAGTTGCCTTACTGACCGCTTTTCCGCCGCCTTCGCTTTCTTCGCTTAAGGTACTGATGGCATCAAACCCGAGGAAGTTGAGTGCCGCAACAGAGATAGCGGTAGCAATTAAGCCAGGCGTAAACCACTGAGAGTCAAAAAAGGGTTTGAAAGAGAATGACACATGGCTGCTATCGAGCATCAGCAGACGCAAAATCAGCACCACAAAAATGGCCAGAATACCGAGTTGAATAAAGACCAGCAGCTTGTCGAATTTAGCCGTTTGTTGTATTCCCAAATAGTTTATGCCCGTTCCGATGGCCACATAAATTAACGGCCACACCCAAATCGGTATTTGCGGAAGTATGGCATGAACAGCAACACCGCCCAGCACGGCAACCAGCGTAGGGAATAACAGATAATCCAGCAGCAAAATCCAGCCGGTGAGAAAACCCACCGCGGGGTTGATGCACACGCCCGCATAGGTATAAGCCGACCCGGAGGAGGAGATGTGCTTTGACAATGTTGAATAGCTGTGGGCGGTAAAAAACATCGCGATAGCGCCAATAATATACACCAGCGCGACCATGCCATGAGATAAATTATAGACGACACCATAGAGAGAAACCGGCGCGATCGGAACCATAAATACCAGCCCGTACAGCACCAAATCTGTAAGAGATAACTTTTTGATTTTACTCATAGTAAACACCTCAATTCGTGTTAATCAAGGGCGCGTAAAAACGCACGGACCGCAGTGAGGCAAGGCCCGGTATTTTCTTCATGCGGGTTATGGCTGCTGTCAGGAATCGTGACGCCCCGACAATGGGTTATATGGGTAATAAGCGGTTGAACGACCTGCGATGTCGCCTGATCGTGCTCGCCATGAAGGACTAATCCAGGGCATTGAATCTTGTGCAATGAATCGGTGATATCCCACTGTGCCAGCGTGCCATTGACCGCCAGCTCATTGGCGCCCCACAAAATGTGGTAAGCCGTGGGGTCGGCGGCGAATTGCGCATTAGCACGCTGAATATGCAGCGGTTCTTGCTGCAGGGAATAAACATGCCTGGCGTAATAGGCAATAAGCTGCTCAGGCGGATGCTGATAGATTTTTGCCTGCATAATGACATCGCCTGGCATTGTATCCGCGCCAGCCGTGAGTTCTTTAAACAGCCGCAGGACTTCACTTTGCCAAAGTGGGATGCTGGCAGGAGAGCTGGCGTATATCACACCACCTAATCCTTCCGGCTGTGTGCAGGCATGCTCTGCTGCCAGCATGCCTCCCCAGGAGTGTCCGAGTAATGAATATCGCTGGCCAATATTCAGATGGCAGATTAATTGCTGGAGTTGCTGAAGATAGCGTTCTATTGTCCAGAATGAGGCCTCCGCCAGCGGGAAATGCGTGGAACGACCGCAGCCATATTGATCGTAAAATACCACCATGCGCCCATCATCAGACAGCTGGTGATAATTTAACAGATAATCAAAACCGCCTGATGGGCCGCCGTGTAAAATAATTAATGGCATTAATGAAGATGCCGGATCACCGTAGATACGATAGCTGGTTAATATGCCATCGTAAAACATTTCACCATATTTGTAGTGACTTTGCATATTTTTAACCGATACAGAGAGAAAAGGGCAGGTGATTCAATAATCACCTGCAGACAGACACTTATTTTTTAATTGATTGCAGAACGTTACACCAAAATGGCGTGTAATGTTCCCATTGCATAAATTGTGGACTACCCCAGTGCGGCGCACAATCACTGGCAAAACAACCGACTTTCCCTTTATTGTATTCACCGAGAACTAATAGCGGGTCGTCATTTATTTTGACCAGCGTTGTAGTGTTTACTTTGGCGCGCAGTTTGTTATAACCGAGTAAGGGGGGCCACTGCGTCAGATCTTGCGTAATGACATGCCGTTCATCAGTGTTGATTGGGCTGCATCCTTCTGGAATTTCAACGCGATCGTCATAGTCCAGCATTTCGACAGGCAAAACGTCGGCCAGCAAGGTGTTTTTATAATTCGCTTTAGCCTCAATGCCAGTGAAGGACAGGTATCCGCCAATCATTAACAGACCGCCGCCATTGGAGACATATTCTTTAATCAGCGCTAACGCATTCGGGATGATATTCATCTGATAAAAGGTCTTGTTTTGCAACAAAAAGGTATTACTGCCAATATCACTAATCACGATCGCGTCGTATACGTCGAGTTCCGCTACGGTTTGCGGAAAACGAGTTTGTACAATATGCGCTGGCATATAGTCGATAGTAATATTCTGCTGGCGCAGACAGGATAAGAGATAGTCAGCACCTTCTTCGTATTTACTGGATGTGAAGCTGTCATATCCCTTAGAATGAATCATATGAATATGCCATGACTCACCGATAAATAAAATTTTCATACTGATATCCTATTATTTGATATTAACAATTTCATGCGATTGAGTGCGCATTCGGTGCAGTACCTGCTCATGTTGCGGCATGCTCGATGCGCCTTCTTGTTCTACTGCCAGTGAAGCAAAAGCAGAGGCATACTGAATGGCTGACACAAGGTCCGATTTTCGGGCAAGTGAGGTGGCCAGTGCGCCATTAAATGCGTCACCCGCGCCCGCGGCATCCTTGACGACGGCACTCCAGGCGGGGATAAACAACGTTCGGTGATGTTCGCACAGCAATGATCCTTGCGCGCCAAGAGTGATAATGACCTTCTTAACACCTGACTGCAGAATGATATTTCCTGCTTTTTTGGCATCATCAATACCGGTAATGGTAATACCTGACAAAAATGAAGCCTCGGTTTCATTAGGTGTCAGGATATCGATGGAAGATAATAAATGGTGGATATTTTTAGTATAGGGTGCTGGATTAAGAATGATAGTTTTGTTTTCTAATTTACCCAGGCGCACGAACTCTTCAATAGCATCGATATTCGTCTCCAGTTGCATCAGCAGGACATCGGCTTCAGAGATATAACCCTGCTGTTCATTAATTTCTTGTTTGCTCAGCGTCATATTAGCGCCGGGATAGATGGCGATGATATTATCACCATCCTCCGCTGAAACATAAATGAGTGCACTCCCGGTGGGGGCATCATCGGTTTGATAGGCACAATAAGAGTTGATGCCCGATTGAATAATATGATTGAGTGCGAAAGCGCTGAACTGATCTTTGCCAACTTTAAAAATAAAATGGACATCAGCACCCGCATTATTTGCGGCCAGAGCCTGGTTGGCACCTTTTCCTCCCGGATAAAAACCGAACTGGCTTGCGAGGATAGATTCACCGCTCTGAGGCAGCCACGGCACAGTGGCGGATACGTCAATATTAAATGAACCTAAAATACAAACTTTGCCCGACATTTTAGCCCCTTCTTTGTTTAAGCGAATATCTTTGTTTGCCGGAGTTGCTATAGTGCCGGAGATATCTATTTTATTTTCAGTAATAAGTTTGCTTAACGCCTGACGATTAACAATACCACCACCGTAACAACGCACCAGCATTCCTTTTTTCTGAAAATAATAAAGATCTGAACGAATAGTCTCCCGGCTAACATTAAAAAGAACGGCAAGTTTACTTACGCTTACGCTATGATCTTTGATCAACAAGTTAAGAATAGTGGCGCGCCTTTCTTCTTTAAACATTAAAGCCTCCGTGTATTTCGTTGAATTGTATTTAGAGTAATGTTGACATGTGGTGAAATGAATCACAGATCATGCTGTAAACCGGAAGCAAAACCAAATTATCACGCAGGATAAAAAGACGATTTCATTTTTTTAGTTCTTATATGCTTACACTTGCGGGGCTACAGTTTGTGATGATTGTCATATCTCAGTGATGCAATTTTTGAACGCTCCTTATAAAGGTGTTGGCTTTCTCGATTCAGTTTTAAATAACCACGGTTTGGTCAGTTAAAAATCAGTGAGTAAATATTTCAGAAGAATTTTTCATGCTGTCAGCCCACTCGGATGTGGAAGTGAACGCGGGCTGAGTCTCTTGTTGCGGTATGGATATTCCTTAAAGTTATATCAAATTCGTTTTAATTCATTTTAAATCACCATCTCGCTGATTACACTCATTTGGACATCCATACTGCTAAACAGCTAAAGGCACTAGCAGGATAACAATAAGCAGCAGCGGATACCCAAACGATATGATTGTCCTGAAAAATATTTCGAAAGTGTTTACGCCAGGCAGGCTTGCCATTACCGCTGTCGATGATGTCAACCTGACGGTTGAGCAGGGGCAGATTTACGGGATCATTGGCTACAGTGGTGCAGGGAAAAGTACCTTGATTCGCCTGCTGAATGGTCTGGAGAAACCCTCGTCCGGCAGCGTGACCATTAACGGCCACGCTATTTCTGCCGCACGCGGGGAATCGCTGCGTCAGGCACGGTTGAAAATCAGCATGGTGTTTCAGCACTTTAATTTACTGTGGTCACGCACCGTCAGTGAAAATATCGCTTTCTCTATGCAAATTGCCGGTGCGCCGAAAGCGATGATTAAGGCGAGAGTGGCCGAGCTGATTACCCTTGTCGGTCTGAGCGGTCGCGAAAATGCGTATCCATCGCAGCTCAGCGGCGGCCAAAAGCAGCGCGTAGGGATCGCCCGCGCGCTGGCGAATAATCCTGATGTACTGCTCTGTGACGAGGCCACATCAGCGTTGGATCCGCAAACCACCGATCAGATTCTGGAGTTACTGCTCGATATTAACCGTCGCTTCAAATTAACCATTGTGTTGATCACCCACGAGATGCATGTGGTGCGCAAAATCTGCGATCGCGTCGCGGTGATGGAAAACGGCAGGGTAGTTGAAGAGGGCGATGTTCTTACTGTCTTTACCCATCCACAGCAGCCAATTACCCGACAGTTTGTCCGGCAGGTGAGCCAATACACCGAAGAGGATGAGTTTAATCCGCAACTGGCAAGCGAACTGGGCGGTGTCGTGATCAAGTTAACTTTTACCGGGCAGCGCACTCACCGACCGGTGGTTGGAGAACTCACCCTGCGCTATGGCCTGCCGTTTAACATTTTGCACGGCAAGATGACGCAAACCGCGCATGGCGTGTTCGGGCAGCTTTGGGTGCACGTCGTGGCTAGCGAAGAACAACTCAGCAATATTCTGGCCGACCTGCACCACAGCGACATTGAAGGCGAGGTGATTCAACATGCCTGAAGATCTGTTTCCCCATCTGAAGTGGGACCAACTGCTGGCAGCGACCCAGGAAACGCTCTACATGACGGCGCTTTCTGGCGCGGCAACGTTTGTCCTTGGGATTGCACTCGGGCTGGCGCTGTTCCTGACCGCGCGCGGTGGATTATTCCAGAACCGCGCCTTGTATAGCGCGATCTCGCTGGTGGTCAATATTTTCCGCTCGATCCCGTTCATCATTCTGATCGTGTTGTTAATACCTTTTACCAAAACGATAGTTGGCACCATTCTCGGTGCAAATGCCGCGTTGCCCGCGTTGATTGTGGGTGCTGCACCTTTTTACGCACGCCTGGTCGAAATCGCCCTGCGTGAAGTAGATAAAGGCGTTATTGAAGCGACGCGCTCGATGGGCGCACGTCTGACGACGCTTGTATTTCGGGTTTTACTGCCTGAATCCTCACCCGCTCTGGTGTCCGGGATCACCGTGACGCTGATTGCTCTGGTTAGCTACAGCGCGATGGCGGGGGTGATTGGTGCCGGTGGTTTAGGGAACCTGGCTTACCTGGAAGGATTCCAGCGCAACCACAGCGACGTCACGCTGGTGGCGACGGTCACGATTCTGCTCATCGTCTTCATCATTCAGCTTTGCGGCGATGTGATCACCTCTCTGTTAGATAAACGCTAATAAAATACGGAAACCATCATCATGAAAAAATCACTGACATTACTCGCAGCAGCAACCTTAAGCGCCCTGAGCTTTGCTTCCTGGGCTGATACGCTGACCGTTGGCGCGTCAAACGTACCCCATGCGGAGATCCTTGAGCAGGCCAAGCCGATTCTGGCGAAGCAAGGGATAGACCTGGAGATTAAACCATTCCAGGACTACATTCTGCCGAACACCGCCCTGGCGGGTCGCGAGATTGATGCAAACTATTTCCAGCATATCCCGTACCTGAATAGCGTGATTAAAGATCATGCTGGCGACAAATCCTATGATTTCGTTAGCGCTGGGGCGATTCATATCGAGCCGATTGGTATCTATTCGAAAAAGGTGAAGTCACTGAAGGATCTGCCGGAAGGTGGCAAGGTGATCATGCGTGATGCGGTATCTGAAGAAGGTCGTATTCTGTCGATTTTTGAAAAAGAGGGTGTGATCAAGCTGAAACCGGGAGTGGATAAAGTGACGGCGCGCATTAGCGACATCGTAGAGAACCCGAAAAAGCTGAAGTTCTTACCTAACGTTGAAGCAGCGCTGTTACCGCAGATGTATAACAATGAAGAAGGGGATGCGGTCGTGATCAACGCCAACTACGCAATCGACGCCGGGCTTGATCCGGTGAAAGATCCGATTGCCGTAGAAAGCGGTGAAAACAACCCGTATGCCAATATCATTACCGTTCATCGCGGTGATGAGAAGAAAAAGGATATCGTGGCGCTGGTTGATGTGCTGCACTCAAAAGAGATCCAGGACTGGATCCGCACCAAATATAAAGGCGCGGTTATCCCGGTTAATAACTGATCCGTTTATGCCGTACCCGGCCTACGATGTGCTGTAGGCCGGATAAACGCGTTAGCGTTGCCATCCGGCACCCGAGTTACACTCGTTCAAGCTTCGCTGGCAACCCCTGACGCACAGCGGCTCCTGAAACCCAATCCAGCCAGGTGTTGGCCACTTTTCGTGTCGGATCCGCAAAACCCAGATCGTTGATATTGATCCCTGACTTTATCTTTTTATCGAACGGCATCGGCTCACCGTCGAGCGTATGCTGCGCAGCGCCCATCTCTTTATGTCCATAGCCATGCTCAATCGCGATTACCCCTGGCATCACGCCATGCAGTAAGCTGATTTGCGCGTCAACCTGCCCGCCCGGCGTGGTGATGCGAACGGTATCGCCGTGAGATAAACCATAGCGCTTGCCGTCCTGCGGGTTAAGCGCCACCAGATTGACTGGCTTAAGATGATGCAGCCTGGGGATCACGGCCGACGCGCTGGACATGGTATTCGATTTAAATGAAATCAACTTCAGCGGCCATTCCTGCTCAGGGAATAGTTCCTCCACTGAACGCCCGTCAGAGAGTCGCGAAGGATACCAGGCCGGACAGCCGCTGTAGCGTTCACCGGTAATCGCATGACGGTGTGCAGCGACATCCGCATTCCAGATTTGCAGTGGTTTTTCCCACGCATTACCGACGCGGTTATCGACCCGACCACTGTTGTCTGGCGCAAAACGGCCACCGCGCGAATAGATAAACGCTACGCGACTCACCTCATCGGCTTTTAACGTTTGGGTCATCACCGGCAAAATTCGTTGCACCCCGGTGAGCGCGATATCCTCTTCCCGTGCCTCTGCCACCGGCGCTTTGCCCATAAAGGCAATGTTGGCGGCAAGGCGCAGATAATAATCTTCGGCGCGGTTGAGTGGATACACGTTGCCCTGTGGATCGGAAATGGCATTGTCGCCAAAGCCGGGGAGACCAATGCGCTTAGCCACCGCGATGCAGAAAGCCTCCATCGAGACGGGTTGACCGTCAGCGGTCTGACGGGTAGCAGGCCTGACCACAGGCCAGCGGGCGGTGGTAGCTTTACTGGCGACACCGGCCCATGGGGCGCTGAATCCCCAGCTTTCGAAGTTATGCGTGTCCGGTACGATGTAATCCGCAAGCGCGGTTGTTTCGTTCATGAACGCATCAATCGCGATAAACAACGGCAAACGCGCAGGGTCTTTTAGCTTTTCTTCTGCTACACCGCGTAAGCCCGCAATCCCATAAAACGGGTTGGTCATGTTGGAGATCCAGGCCTTTAGCGGATACGGATAACCTTCCAGTGCAGAAACCAGTAATTCGGTAAGCTGGCCTGCGACAAATGGATACCAGGGCGCTTTGGCCGGGAAGGGCGATTGCCCGGCGGCGACTTTGTTGCGGTACTCGTCGGAAGACTCATAGGCTGTCTTGCTGCGGGCAATGCTCAGACCTTTAGGTTTCACCTTCCCGGCAAAACTGTCCATATTGTAGCGCGGGCCGTCAGTTGCACCGTTGAACTTACCGCCGCCGACGAACACGCCGCCTTCGAGGCTCAGGTTCCCGATCAACGCATTAAGCATCATCACCGACCAGGCATTATAAAAACCGTTACCCGCCATCATCCCGCCGTGGGTGATCACTGCAGCTTTTCGTCCGTGACGGGTGAAAGCATCGGCCAGCGCGCCAATGTCTGCCTCAGAAACACCACACTGCTGGCTGTATTGCGCCATTGACAGTTTCTCAGCGGATTCTTTCAGACACTGGAAGCCACTTTTTACCGTGACCGTTTGCCCCCCGGCCAGCGTGACTTCACGGGAGATGAACAGCTGGGCACGTTGGCAACTGTTGGCGGCGACAATCTCTCCGGCTTCGTTAATGACGGTGGGTTCGTTGGCGGCGTCTGCGCGTAAATGCGCCAGCGTTAGATGCTGACCGGCGAGCGTTGGAATTTCATCGGTAATGACCAGATGGGTAGCGTTGGTCCAGCTTTTTTCCCCGGCCTGCTTCATGGCCTGTATGTCAGGAATCGCCAGGTAATCAGCGTTATAGCGCTGCTTTTCAATTATCCAGCGGATCATCCCCATCGCCAGTGCGGAGTCCGTCCCTGGACGTACGGGCTGCCAGTGCCCACGATCGTCGGCAAGCACTGTCGTTAGGGGGAGGGCTGGTGCAACCACAACATAGCGGAAGTCATCACGTAAACGGGCACTGGCAAGCTGGCGAGCCTGGCGCTTAAACGGGTTGCCGGATTGTGCTGGAGATGTCCCCATAAACAACGCAAATTCGACATTATCCCAGTCGGGTTTCACGTGGGTATTTTTATCCAGATCGCCCATCAAAGCGCCAGACCCGGCACGATAGGCCAGACCACAGTACGCGCCATGTGCGCCGAAGTTTTTGCTGCCGAAACTGTTCAGGGCAAAGCGACGCAAAAATGTATCACGTCCTTCATCACTGGTATTGGTGACCAGTAGCTGATTGGATTTTGGGCCGAAACCGGGGTGTCGGGCATCAATCGGTGTATCGGGATCGTGGATCGCGCGCAGACCGTCAACGTGGCCTTCGCCGAACAGATCGCCGCCTTCCACCACTTCTTTGATCAGTTGCTCAAAGCTGATGCGCTGCCATTTTCCTTCCCCACGTTTACCCACGCGTTTCATTGGCTCCAGAATACGCAGTGGGCTGTACAGGCCTTCAAGTAACGTTGCACCGCGAGCGCAGGCGGTGGAGCGGGCATCGAGTCCGGTTTCACCCGCCAGTTGTTCCATCGCGGTGGCAAAGGGAACTGAGGAGTCAATGTGGTGTTCGTGAGATAGCGGATGGTACGGGTTGCCCGCAATACGCAACACTTTGCCTTGTTCGTTATCAACACGGACACGCACGCCACATTGCGTCCAGCAGCCGAAACACTGCGTCATGGAGATCACCTGCTGCGGGTTCTGTTGCCAGCGCGGTCGGGCATGTGCTTCGGGGATGAGTGCATTACCAAAGATACGATCGCGGGTTATTTTTCCTGATGTTCCGTCAAGCAAACCATCAATCGCGCGCTTCGCCACGTCCCGATAACTCAGGCCGAAGGTCACCATGCCCCCGACAGCAAGACCGACTTTTAGCCACTGACGACGAGTTAAATTAGCCATGTTGCATTCTCCTTGCGATCGCGTTCAGGGCTTCACGAACCATAATGATCAGTGCGACCCACAGGCCAAAAGTGCCAAGAATGGCCAGCCAGCCATCAGTGCCACCGGGCAGGGTATAGGGGTTAAACTGGGCGTTAAATTTCGGTACGGTCTGTACCTGAATGAGTAATGTCCAGCGCATCAGCCAGCACAATGTCATTGCGCTTATTGCCAGCAAAATACGTAATGGCAGTGATAACGGATGGCGTAACACCAGGGCGCAAAGACCCAGTGAGGTAACCCAAGGTGCAATCCAGCCGATGGCGTAATGCCGCGCAGAAGCCGCCACATCCAGCCACTGGCGAATCGCTGACCCCGATAGCGTGTTGCCACTTGCCCACATCACCACCACGATAGCCAGCGCGCACAGCGTGACTATCTGGCCCCATGCCAGTTTGCGCGGTAATGTTGTCCCTGCGTTTTTCACCGTGGCGATAAGCAGGGCAAGGAACGTTTGCAGGGCACTGAGGAACATCGCTACCGGGAAGGCGTAGCTGAACCAGATCGGACGCGCTTCGACAATAGAGACCTCGCGACCGGTATAGACCAACAGTCCAATAGCCGACAACGCACTTCCCACGGCCAACCATTTAGTGACACTGTAACTTTTGGCGGTTAATCGCTTAACGTGTTGTGCTATAAACCACAGTCCTAAAAACCCGGTAAACAGCGGTAAAAATAGCGCCCCCCACGGCATCCATGACCACGGTGTCGGGTAGGCATAGAAATGCCAGACGCGTGCCGTCTGGTGTAAATCAGCCGTCAGTGCCAACGGTGCGGTAATCGCGCAGGTCAGGGCTACCAGCAGCGTGAGGTTTTCTAACTCGGGCCTCTCCTTTTTGCGCCAGTGGAGCACGCAGGCAAACAGTGCCGCGCAGGCGGCAATGCCGATAAAAAAGAAATATTGCACAGCCCAGGGTAACCAGCTTACGTCCTGTGGATGCGTCAGAACCTCTTCGATAATCAGGGTAGGGTTCATTTAAACCTCCTGCCAGAGCGCGGGCTGGGCGCGCCCCATTAATGGTGTCACAAAGGCCTCATCCAGGCCCAGATAGAACACGTGCGGCGAGGTGCCACTTTCCGGTTTCAGGACCTTGATGGCGTCATGATGTTGCTGCAGCATTTGAGAAATCCGGCTGTGTGGATCTTTGATATCACCGATGATGCGCGCGCCGCCAACGCACGACTCGACGCAGGCCGGGAGCAGGCCCGCTTCCAGTCGATGAACGCAAAAAGTGCATTTATCGGCGGTTTGCGTTTCATGGTTGATAAACCGTGCATCGTATGGGCAGGCCTGCACACAGTAGGCGCAGCCAACACAGCGTGTGTTGTCGACAACCACAATGCCATCTTCGCGCTGGAAGGTAGCCTGCACCGGGCACACCGGCACGCAAGGGGGGTTATCACAATGGTTGCACAGGCGCGGCAGCAGGACGTTGGTGACGCTTTGCTGGCCTTCAAGTTGCACCTGATACTGATTAACGTTGGTACGAAACTCACCTTGCGGCGTCTGGTTTTCAATCGCGCAACTCACGGTGCAGGCCTGGCAGCCGATACACCGACGCAGATCGACCAGCATGCCGTAGCGATGCTGGGGCGATCCTTCATGCCGTTCAGGCGAAAAGGGAAACTGGGCCTGTGCCAGGGGAACCAGTGATGCGCCAGCGGTCAGGACGCCCAGTTGCTGGAGAAACTGCCGTTTACTGCTGTCCATATTTTCTCCCGTCACGATGCAACAACGAAACATTGGTCACGCCGTTGATTTGCGTGTGATGAATAAAGAACCTCAATGATTTACAGTGTAAAAATCGTGGCGGGGGCAGCTCTATTGTGGTTAACCACATACCCGGCTTGTTGTTGATCTAAAACAACATAATTGACAGGGATAATTCAGTGGGAAGTAACATCGTTCGATGCCTGACGCTATTGGCCTCCGTGTGGATGCTCAGCAGCGTGGCATGGGCAGGTTCGTGGAATGTGGGTGTTTTAGCGATGCGTGGAGAGGTCTCGACACGTACCCACTGGCAACCGCTGGAAACTCTGTTAAATCAGCAAATCCCGGGTGAACAGTTTCATATTCAACCGCTGGACTTGCAGCAGATGCAGGAGGCGGTTAACCGTGGAACCGTCCAGTTTATGGTCACCAATCCTGCGCAATTCGTGCAGCTAAACAGCCATGCAGCGCTTCGCTGGCTGGCATCATTACGCTCCACGCGTGGCGGAAAGGCAACCAGCAACGTGATTGGCAGTGCTGTCCTCGTCAGGCGTGACAGTGGGATTGTGAATGCACACGACCTGATTGGTAAAACGGTAGGTGCCATTGATGCTCAGGCATTTGGCGGTTATTTGCTGGGATACAAAGCACTCAGCGATGCCGGTTTACGCCCTGAGCGTGATTTACGTCTGACGTTTACCGGCTTTCCTGCTGATGCTTTGCTGTATTTATTACGTGAAAAAGCGGTTCAGGCGGTGATTGTGCCCGTGTGTCTGCTGGAAAAAATGGATGAAGAAGGGCTAATCCGCAAAGCGGACTTTAGGCCCGTGATTACCTATCCAACGTCAATTCCTTGCGTAACCAGTACGCCGCTCTATCCTGACTGGTCGTTTGCTGCCTTGCCCGCGGTCAGTGATGAACTGGCCGATCGCGTGACGCGGGTACTGTTTAACGCGCCACAAAACGCCGCCTTTCGTTGGGGCGCGCCGGCCTCGACCCGCGAAGTAGAAGCTTTACTGCGCGATGTCCGTCAGCACCCACAGCAACGCCAACTCTGGCTGGATGTCAAAAGCTGGTTTATTCAACATCGTCTGGCCATGGGGGCTGCAGGTATCGTCCTGTTGTTGCTGACGCTCAATTACATATGGGTCATGCTGTTGGTCCGCCGACGCGGAAGACTGCTTGAGCGTAATAATGTGTTGTTGCGCAAACAGGAACAGGCGCTGGAAACCGCGCGTCAAATGAGTGTGCTGGGCGAGATGACGTCCGGATTCGCTCATGAACTTAACCAACCGCTTTCGGCTATCCGCCACTATGCACAGGGCTGTCTGATTCGTCTGCGTGGCCAGGATCAGCAGCATCCGTTGTTACCCGCCCTTGAACAGATTGACGCGCAGGCGCAGCGGGGCGCCGATACGCTACGCAATTTACGTCAGTGGGTCAGTCAGGCGCAGGGAAATCCGGTGATGACCGACGACTGGGAGCCTATTAACGTTCATGATGCGATCCATCATGTCTGGCAGTTGTTACGCATGGCACAGCAATTCCCGACGGTAATGTTACAAACGCAGGTCGACAATTCGCTCACGGTTACACTGCCGACCGTTTTGCTGGAGCAGGTTCTGGCTAATCTGGTACTAAACGCAGCTCAGGCGGGGGCAAAAACGGTGTGGTTCTCCGCGTACAGTGAGGAGCATGGTGTGCGCATTCTGGTGCAGGATAATGCCGGAGGGATCGACGATGCGCAGTTATACCAGGCATTCCAGCCCTTTATGACCACCCGCAAGGAAGGGATGGGACTCGGGCTGGCCATTTGTCAGCGACTGGTTCGCTATGCAAATGGCGACATCAGCATCAAAAATCACCCAGCGCCTGACGGCCTGGCGGGGGCAGTGGTGACATTACATTTTAAGCAAACACAGGAAGGAGGGCCTCGTGGCAATAATTCATCTGTTGGATGACGATATAGCGGTGACTCAGGCCTGTGCATTTTTACTGGAAAGTATGGGGTACGAGGTACGTTGCTGGGAGCAGGGCGAAACGTTTTTGGCTCAGGCCGATCTGCACCAGGTCGGCGTATTGTTGCTGGATATGCGCATGCCGGTACTGGATGGGCATGCCGTGCATGAAGCAATGCGTCAGCGCGAGAGCACCCTGGCGGTGGTATTTCTTACCGGACATGGTGATGTGCCCATGGCGGTTGAACAAATGAAGCGCGGAGCCGTCGATTTCTTACAGAAGCCGGTTTCAGCCGCGCCGCTACAGGCTGCGCTGGAAAATGCTTTGCAGACCTCGGCAGCGGCTTTTTCGCGACAGGAAATTGTTGCTTGCTATCAGCAACTTACACCGAAGGAACGAGAACTGGCGAATCTGGTTGCAAAGGGATTGATAAATCGGGAAATAGCCGATGCCATGAATATTGCCGTTCGCACGGTTGAAGTGCATCGGGCGCGGGTGATGGAAAAAATGCAGGCCGGAAGCCTTGCCGAGCTGGTAAATCGGCTTCAGCGGATCCAGTAAAATTGTGACATTTATTTGATTTTCATTGGATTTTGTCTAATTCGCCAGAGTGATATATGCTGTGGGTTTGAGTTAATGACGAGCGGGTGAATATGGGAAATCAGACCAAAGACGACGAGCTGTACCGCGAGATGTGCAGAGTAGTCGGTAAAGTAGTGCTGGAAATGCGCGATCTGGGGCAAGAGCCTAAGCATATCGTCATTGCTGGCGTACTGAGAACAACCCTCGCCAATCAGCGTGTGAAGCGCAGTGAGTTAGAAAAACAGGCCATGGAGACGGTGATCAAAGCATTGGCCGGTTAATCCATAAAAGAGGTCGGTAGAAATATTCTGCCGTCCTCTTATTTTCATCTTCGTTATCT
>NZ_JANEWL010000259.1:0-491 GCF_028069815.1 Citrobacter sp. Awk 2 | reverse complement strand
TGCTAAAAGCGCGGCAACAGCCGCGCTTTTATGATTATTTATTTCGTCAAGGCAACTATCCCAAGCGTCAAGCCGGCAACAGCGGCCGCACCACCGGCTATCGCTCCTGCAGTTTCCCAGTTATCCTGTGTGGTACCTTTCATACAGGTATTGGTATGAACCAGACGCCCTTGATCGTCATAGACAGGCACACAAGGGGAATCGTGTGCACAGCCAGCCAGTAATGCGGTAAGCAGTGCAACGGGTATTAATCTTTTCATGGTGTTACCTCAAAAATAAGCGTTTCGCTAATTGAGCAAAGGTAAACGCTCAGCCATCTGCGAACTCGACCGCTATTTTACCACTGCTTAAAAAAAGACTGACATGAGGAATAATCTCAATTCATGTGGATTGTAAAAATAATGGATAAAATGGGCGGGCCTGAAAGTTCTTTCTGCAATGTTTCNGCGGAATTAAATGTCTATCTTATTAATAAATAAAGAACTCATCAT
>NZ_JANEWL010000258.1:0-493 GCF_028069815.1 Citrobacter sp. Awk 2 | reverse complement strand
AAGCGGTAAGGATTGGCAGAAAAGAAGAAGCAGTAGAAAGAGTAAACCATACTGGTAGTCCCTAGCGTCATTCCTATACTGGCTACGATCCGTGAAACAATTATAAGTATAAAATCTTTTATGCTCATAAACCTCCAAAGAAGTATTTGCAGACATTAATAAACTTTTCAGGATTTGTCCTTGCAATTTCACAGGCCGTCTCATAAGGTCTAACAATATCCTCAACAAGATAATAAAAAAGATCAAAATCACCCATGCTTTTTAATTTCTCATACATTACAGGGTTTCTTTCACGTAAGTACCGTGATGTGTAAATAGATCTTGATGTTTCAGCACCAATGCCCAAAACACCACCAGCAACAGAGCCAGATAAAAACGCACCAACCCCCTGAGATATAATCACCCTTCCGAGATTAACACCCGTAAACTGTGAGAATGTCACTTTACCTATAACATTCCCGGATATATTTTTTGAATAATGTGAAATTTTATC
>NZ_JANEWL010000257.1:0-494 GCF_028069815.1 Citrobacter sp. Awk 2 | reverse complement strand
TCTATGATGGAGTTATTAATTTGGCATAGAGTGATTTTATTATTAAATTCATCATCAGTAGATGGTTTGTAAATAATTTGTTTTGACGTCTTTGAATCAAATCGAATGTAACCATGCTTAAATAAGATAGGGGATATCTTAGAAAAATCGGTTATATTAAAATGCGGCTTATAAATGATACAAATTACAAGTTCATCGTCAAAGATATCTGTAAGCTTAAAAGTATATTTATTAAGATCAAGTTTTGTCTCAAGGGAATTTTCTTTGCATCTACACAAGGCTTCTTGAATTCCAATGTATGCATACCGAAGAAAATATTTATCTGCTGCATAGTCATGGTCATTTGATTCAAGTGAAATTACTGGTAGCAAATATCCAATGCTTTTATTTGTATCCGAAGAAATAAGCTTAACAACATCATTTTCCTTGACATCTTTTTTGAGTAAGAAAAAAATATCGTAATTATCTCTATCATATTCCGCTATAGAGTGCTC
>NZ_JANEWL010000256.1:0-518 GCF_028069815.1 Citrobacter sp. Awk 2 | reverse complement strand
ATATATAATACTACTGAGTTTATCGGCAAAATAATCGATTGCAATAAGTCTGAAATAGATTGAATAATTCCATGCCTTAGATGCAGTAGGTAGATTTTTTAATTCATTATCATCCAGTACATAAAACGTAATGCAGGTATTGTATTGACTTGCCAGGACAGAAAAAAGATGAAGTTGATGTTCATCAAGATAATTAGTGAAAATATGGAAATGGAAGTTCAGATCCCGATTATTTAAAAGTACCGATGTTATTGAAACGCCCGTACCGTAGAGAAAGGGTCTGTCAGCGCCATAGGTAATATTGACACATGTACTTTTTTTATCGTCATTTTCAATATGTGCATTCTTAATATATTTTATTATATTTTCTTTCACATCTTTTTCCTTTTGATTCTTTCAGAGTGCACGCGTGTTTATGTAAGACAAAATGGCTCTCCTGTCGGCATAGAATAGAACAAACTGTAAAGGAAGGAAAGAGATACTTGGCGACTAAATTTCTTTTATTAATCATTATGTTA
>NZ_JANEWL010000255.1:0-512 GCF_028069815.1 Citrobacter sp. Awk 2 | reverse complement strand
CTTTAATACGATCTTCAGTCCATCAACCGCTTTTGACATTATTAATGATGAGTTTCCCGAATTATCTGTGACACCAGACAAAATTTTTCCATCAGGCATATGAATGTCATAGCTCTGATTTACCAGCGGTTTACCTGAACAGGATGAGTGATAACAAACTTTTCATCAAACGTTGATGGCTCAAACGACTTCATCACACTCTGCATACTGCCGGAGCCAGTCTTCTTGATACCGGTATTCTTAATGAGCAGTTTTCCCGGACCGCCAATCTCAACATTTCCGCCCTGCGCCTGAATATCAATATCGTTGTTCGAACTGAATAGTTTTGCACCCTCACGGCTGTACAGGCTGAGTTGTTTACCAGCAGCCAGAGTGAAATCCTTCAGGGCCCCGATATCCAGTTGCTTACCCGCTGTCAGCGTCAGATTCTCACTGGCCGATATCCGCACATTGGCGTTATTGACATTATTATTTGATATTGAGACGTACTAGCGCACCGGCATTTTTCTCAA
>NZ_JANEWL010000254.1:0-529 GCF_028069815.1 Citrobacter sp. Awk 2 | reverse complement strand
CACGCTACCGCCCCTCGCTGTTTCCCGTGAAGGGGACCAAAGCGCATACGGTCAGGCTGGCAGTTTGTGGTTTTCTTTGCTGAAAGCCCGTTTCAGACAGGCACTCAGCAAAAAAGCGGACAGAGAAACTCTGCCCGCTCGTGAATTACGCGGTGGCGCGTTCGTTCCAGGAGTCGGAATGAATGATGTTGCCGTCTTTGTAGGTCCAGGTGATTTTTTCGTAACGCAGTTCAACGCGTTCCAGGTGGTTATGCTTCTCTTTGGAAGGATCCTTGATGTCGTACATTTCAGGATTCACTTTCACCACTTTCACGTTCTCAAGCCTGGTGTTGAAGTACTCCACTTCCTGGCCCGCGTCGTTGATTTTGTACCACTTGAATTCCGCAGATTTGAGGGTCTGACCGGTGGTCACCGCCTTGTACAGGTACGGACTGGACGAATCGATTTCCTTGGTGAACAGGAACGGGGTGTGGATACGGGTACCGGTCAGCTTGCCGGTGTTGTTGTCGGTCGGGATGTACAGGTTATG
>NZ_JANEWL010000253.1:0-543 GCF_028069815.1 Citrobacter sp. Awk 2 | reverse complement strand
GTCATCTTCTGTAGGTATAAAAGGTACGGTGTCTGAAATTATTTTTTCTTTGTGGTCTATTTTTAGTTTTGATTCTTCCGCCTCATTGCTAACAATAATAAAATCTACCATATTGTTTTTCATGTAAACAGAGTGACAATAACTCAATATATCAACAGCTACTTTTTGGTCTATTCGTTCTATATCATCAATTATAAATAGACCATCAAGAGCAGATAGTTTATTCTTTTTTATGGCACTCGCAATACCGACTACTACATTATTTATTGGAGCCGCTGCAGCGGGAGTTTGGCTGCTAAGAGCAATGGTGGAACCAATAACATTTGGTATTTCTTTGATGTCTTCGGATAAATTAAGATAACTCACATTGAAAAGCTCTGATTTGAACATTTCCAAAGAGTTTATGCCGAGCGTTGAAATGATAAAAATTGTTTTTTTATCATAATTTCTCTTGAACTCTGAATTGAAATAATAAGTCTTCCCTGTGCCCCATTTTCCATCCAGAAGGATTAGCCCATCGCGTTTACCATTACATAATAGATG
>NZ_JANEWL010000252.1:0-547 GCF_028069815.1 Citrobacter sp. Awk 2 | reverse complement strand
CTCCAAAGTAGTTTCAAATGAGTAAGCCTGCCAAAATCCCTTTCAAATATTTATAACTGATCAAACAATTAAGTTATTTATAAAGCTGGGTTCGAAAATTATCTGGCTTTTTCAGGCTGTTTTTATTAGGATTCCTCTTACCTGATGATTAATTGTACCGATTGTTTGGTGCCTAAATGATAAGTGATTTCGATAGTATGAGGTTAGCAATGCCTTCTGGAAACCAGCCTGCGCGCAGAGATCCCGCGATGAAACGTAAAGCATGGTTCACCGTGTTTCTGGGCTCCGCCGTGTTCTGGATCGTGGTTGCTCTGGTGGTCTGGAAAGTGTGGGGGTAAGTGATGTCCACACAGGAACAACAGTCCACTGTTACACCTGCTCATCATGATAATGAGCAAGCGAATGAAACCGTTGTAGAAAAAAAGCAGGATATTCCCGCTTCGTGGGATCTTTCATCTGAGCAACGGGCATTTATTGATCTATTTATTGAAGATGATAAGCAAGAACAATAAGCAATACGTTTTTAGAATAATAAGTATTAGCGTGC
>NZ_JANEWL010000251.1:0-569 GCF_028069815.1 Citrobacter sp. Awk 2 | reverse complement strand
TCTTCTATGTATCCATTATGGCTTATAACTCCTTTCTGATAAAGGCGTAATCTTATGTCACTTATTTGTTGTTTTGAAGCGTGTAACGCAAATGTTGGAGTTTGTGTATGTGCTGGTTTGAAATGATACTTATCTATGTAATCACTAATAAACATGACTATTTCAGAATCAAAATTTTCTAATGATTGTGAATTTATTAAAAAGTATCGCAGTCTGGCGTTCTTGGATAGGTTTGGTTTAAGTTGTTTTTTCCGTGAGGTTAGTAATATTTGTTTGCTCTTTAACGATAATGTCCAGTGCGATATTGCAGTTTTCTTTATGCTTTTTAAATCGGATAATAATTTGTTTTTTGTTATTTTTCTTTGGGAAACATCATGACAGATGCTTAACTCTGCAATTGCATTGATAGCATTTGGATAAAAAAGAGTATCAATGTCATCTTTAGAAAATCCTAAAACTTCAAAGCTGTTTAATACTTCTTTTACAATTTCTTCATATGATGGTCCTATAACAAATTTAAGTTTTGAAAGAAATACCTGTAAATTTATATTCCCTTTGATGTCTGAAAT
>NZ_JANEWL010000250.1:0-574 GCF_028069815.1 Citrobacter sp. Awk 2 | reverse complement strand
ACGGCAGTGCCGCGCGCCAGCGCCAGGTCGGGTAAACCGGCCGCCGGGTAGACGATCGCCGAGGTCCCCACCACGACCATCACGTCGGCGCTCCCTGTCGCCTCGACCGCGCTCCGCCACGGCTCCTCTGGCAGCGGCTCACCGAACCATACGATGTCGGGCCGGATCAGACCGCCGCAGTCGCAGACCGGCGGCTCCACTTCGATCGCAGGCTCGGGCATCTCCGGAAGGGCGTCGGTGTAGGGCACACCACAACGTGCACAACGAAATTCGAAAAGGCTGCCGTGCAGGTGATGCACCGCACCGCTGCCGGCGCGCTCGTGCAGATCGTCGACATTCTGGGTGATGACGCTGACCTCAGCATGGTCCTGCCAGGCGGCGATCGCGCGATGCCCGTCGTTGGGTTCGACGTTGGCCACCAGATAATGGCGCCATAGGTACCATCCCCAGACCCGCTCGGGGTTGCGCAGCCAGCCTTGCGTGCTGGACAGCTCGTAAGGGTCGAATCGGGCCCACAATCCGTTCTTGTCATCGCGGAACGTCGGTACACCGCTTTCCGCGGAGATCCCCGCGC
>NZ_JANEWL010000025.1:0-49521 GCF_028069815.1 Citrobacter sp. Awk 2 | reverse complement strand
ATGTTAATATATAAATATCCAGCCTGCGATATTTCCTAAATATAAGTGGATAAATAAAACCATTTCTTGCAGTTACCTTCAGGCTACTCTCTCCCTCCTATCCTGATATAAACGGAAGAGAAATCCCTTCTCGCCATTGCATTTTTCGTCGATTTTACCCATGATCGAATTGTGACAATTGTCATATAACTATAGGTATAGCATTTACTATGGAATGGATTGCCGATCCGTCAATCTGGGCCGGACTCGTCACGCTAATCGTGATAGAACTCGTTCTTGGCATTGATAATCTTGTTTTTATTGCCATCCTCGCGGAGAAACTCCCTCCAGCCCAGCGGGATAAGGCGCGTATTACCGGGCTACTACTGGCGATGGTTATGCGCCTGCTGCTATTGGCGTCAATATCATGGCTGGTGACGCTGACCACACCTCTGTTCAGCATTCGGGACTTCAGCTTCAGTGCCCGCGACCTGATTATGCTATTTGGCGGCTTCTTCCTGCTGTTCAAAGCGACGATGGAGCTTAACGAAAGGCTGGAAGGGAAAGACAGCGACAATCCCACCCAGCGTCGGGGTGCGAAATTTTGGGGCGTGGTCGCGCAAATAGTGGTACTGGATGCCATTTTCTCACTGGACTCGGTGATCACCGCGGTTGGCATGGTTGATCATCTGGCCGTCATGATGGCGGCGGTGATTATTGCCATCAGCCTGATGATGCTGGCCAGTAAATCGTTGACCCGCTTTGTTAACAGCCACCCAACGATCGTTATCCTGTGCCTGAGCTTCCTGCTGATGATTGGTTTCAGCCTGGTCGCGGAAGGCTTTGGTTTTCGCATACCGAAAGGCTATCTGTACGCGGCTATCGGCTTCTCGGTCATGATAGAAGCCCTGAACCAGCTGGCTATTTTTAACCGTCGTCGTTTTCTGTCGGCTAACCACACGTTACGCCAGCGTACCGCCGAGGCGGTGATGCGCCTGATAAGTGGTCAAAAAGAAGATGCCGAGCTGGATGCCGAAACTGCCGCCATGTTGGCGGATCATCATGAAGGCCAGATTTTTGCACCACAGGAACGGCGGATGGTTGAGCGCGTACTGAACCTCAATCAGCGAACCGTCAGTAGCATCATGACGTCACGCCATGATATCGAGCATATTGATCTCAATGCGCCGGAAGCAGAAATTCGCACACTACTGGAGAAAAACCAGCATACGCGTCTGGTCGTAACCGGAGAAGATGAACAGGAAGAACTGCTCGGTGTGGTGCATGTGATTGACCTTCTGCAACAGTCGCTGCGTGGCGAACCACTCGATTTGCGCGTCTTACTTCGCCAGCCGTTGGTATTCCCGGAAACCCTGCCGCTCCTTCCGGCGCTGGAGCAGTTCCGTAATGCCCGTACGCACTTCGCTTTTGTGGCCGATGAGTTTGGTTCGGTGGAAGGCATCGTGACGCTGAGCGACGTGATGGAAACCATCGCGGGTAACTTGCCAAATGAAGTTGAAGAGATCGACGCTCGTCATGATATTCAGAAAAATGCCGATGGGTCGTGGACGGCAAACGGTCATATGCCGCTGGAAGACCTGGTGCAGTATGTCCCGATCCCATTAGATGAGAAACGTGAGTATCACACCATCGCCGGGTTGTTAATGGAGTATCTGCAGCGCATCCCGAAAACCGGAGAGGAAGTACAGGTTGGAGACTATTTGCTGAAAACCTTGCAAGTAGAAAACCATCGGGTGCAGAAAGTCCAGTTGATACCACTGCGCAGTGAAGAAGAGATGGATTACGAGGTATAAGCGATATGCCGGATGGCGCTAAAGCGACATCCGGCAATAGAGATCAGAGTTTATCCAGCAGCTTTTTAACATCTTTGCCGTTGCGAGAGTCTTTGTTGCGATCGGCCCAGTCGTTCAATCGACGTTTTGCTTCATCCTGCATATGCTTACGCAAGAGTTGGTCCACCTGCAGGTTATAGTTTAACGACTGCCACTTGCCATAGACCCTGAGCGGAACCGGAGTCGCTTTGAGGAAATCGATCAATTTGCTTTCCCCATTCCATCCGCCCAGCACACGTACGTTAAACTGAGTATCACAATTTTGCTCAACCAGATCTAACGTGCCCTTACCCGAAAGCGCCAGCATGGCGGACTGCCCTTCCATGTTATCCAGCGTAACCTTGCCGTTATCCAGAGTCAGATCGGTCACAAAGCGATCCAGCCGCGTCGCATTATCCAAATCCTGTTGTGAACTTGCACTGCCGCCGCTACGTTCAACCGCCTGTTGCACCAGTTGCTGGAAGTTCATGCCTTCCATACGCGTGCCGCTCATCTCAACATTGGCCTGTCCTTGCCAGCTGTGACGAAATGCCTGCGCATCAATGTCAGAGCCCGAAAAATCGCCAGTCAGTGACAACTTGCCAGTAAGGGCTATCGGATAGTCAAAGGCTTTCAGGATAGTGCCAATTTCTACGCCTTCCAGCCGTGGATGAAAGACTGCCCGTGGTGAGCCTTTTCTGGCGTCCAACGAGCCAGGAAGCGAGATCAATCCACCGTCACTTTTTCCCTGCAACTCATTGATATTCAACAAGCCAGCCTGATTGACGATTTTTGCAGAAACATTATCAAATGCCATTTTCCGCCAGAGAACTTTATCCGCCTGTAGTGCAATATTGGCGGAAAATCCTTGCAGCCCCTGATAAGAGACGGCATCAACCTGCGAGGCAATGACCGGCCGCGCCAGCGTCGACTGGCTCTGACTCTGCTGTGCCCCGGTATCTGTCGCCGCCAGAGCGTCATGCTGTACGATCAGGTTATCCAGGTTGAGCTGGCCGAATTTCAGATCGACGTCCCATGCAGGTTTCTCCGCCAGCGTTACCTGAGCTTGCCCGGCGAGTGAACTGTCATTCGCCGTTAAGTTAATCTGAGTAAAAGCGAGCTGTTTTTTCTCTTCCTGCCACCGAGCCTGAAGCTGACCCTGGCCGTGGATCCCCTGCGGCGGCAAGTCAGCGCCCTGTAACTGCCAGCTTAGCTGCTCAATGTTAGCGACTAAATCATGCGGATAGTCAGACGCATCGACAGCACCGCTGATGGACAACGTCAGGTCGCGCTGGTCGCGGTTAACGCGACCGGTGAAATCGAACGTTCCGCGATGCTGGGCATCCTGTTCCATATTCAGGTGAATATCACGAACCGTTATCTGTTCATCGTCTTCATGCTGGAATACCAGAACGCTGTCAGCCACGCGCAGGCGAGCGATATCGAACGACCATCCACGATCTTCTGCCAGATCCGGCAGTGTATTATCTTTTGGCGCAACAGGGGCATCGACTCCGCGCACAGCCTCGGTTTCAGGTATAAGTTGAATCACCGCGCCTTTGAGCATGACTTGCTTTACGCTGAGTTGGTGGCTCAACAACGGCCACAAGGCGACGTCCAGACGCATATTGTCGGCACGAACCAGAGGTTCGCTGGCACCTTCGGCCGTTAGCACCATGCGCCCGGAGAGAATGCTCAACTGGGGCCATACGTGCCAGCGCAGAGGACCATCCAACTGCAGTTGATATCCGCTACGCGCAGCAACTTGCTTCACCATGTATGCGCGGAAATCGTTCGGATTCACCAACAATACTAACGCAGAGAAACCGGCCACCAGCACGACCAGAAGAATCATCAGCGTCGTCAGAAATCGTCTCATGCTATCCCCAATGGACTGAAAAACACTCAGTCTTTATCGATCCGGCTGGCTACCGCGCCCTGCTGATCGCGATACTTCGCATCCTGGCGACGGTTGTAAGGTCGCGCTGCCGGGCCGGAAAGCGGTTCGAAGCTCAGTGCACCAATCGGCATACCGGGGCGCAGCGCCAACGGTAATTTTCCTGAGTTGTAAAATTCCAGCACGATGCACCCCGACCAACCCGGATCAATACGGTGTGCCGTAACGTGTACCATCAGGCCCAGACGTGCCAGCGAAGAACGGCCGTCTAACCAGCCAACAAGGTCGGAAGGCAGCGTTACGGATTCGAACGTTACCGCCAGCGCTAATTCACCCGGGTGCAGGAAAAACGCTTCACCGTCTTTGAGGACAATTTCATCACTCATTACGCGGTCAAGCGCAGCGCTGACCTCATCCTTCGGCCCGCTCAAATCAATATACGCCGCCGTATGACCGCGGAACGTACGAAATTTGTTTCCAAGACGCACATCTACCGTTGCGCCGTTGATACGCTCGACAGGAGGACGTGGATTGATCGACAGACGACCTTCATCCAACCAGGCTTCAATATCTCGGTCACATAAACGCATGGCACTTTCTCCTTTCGTGCTTCAACCCCTTAATGCCAGGCGCGTTAAGGGTGAACCAGGTTATCACTGAACGGTACACAATTCGCTGAACTTATTCAAAGAACTGACTGATTTTCGCCTTCAGAATATCGATAGCAATGCGATTTTTACCCCCGCGAGGCACGATGATATCGGCGTATTGTTTTGAAGGCTCAATAAATTGCAGGAACATCGGACGTACGGTTTTTTGGTATTGCGCCATCACCGAATCCATTGAACGACCACGTTCATTCACATCCCGCTTGATACGGCGCATCAGGCAAATATCCAACGGCGTATCAACAAAAATAGAGAAGTTCATTTCATCACGCAAACGCGCATCCGTCAGCAACAAAATACCTTCCAGAATAATGACTTTCTTGGGTTCAATATGAATAGTTTCTTGTGTGCGCGTGTGTTCAACATAGCTATAAACGGGCAATTCAATGGCGGAACCACGTTTAAGTGTTTGCAGATGCTGAAACAGCAAACTGTGATCCATCGCGTTCGGATGGTCGTAGTTCGTTTTTACGCGTTCTTCCATCGACAGATGGCTTTGATCTTTGTAATAGCTGTCTTCGGGAATAACGCCAATATGTTCGTCACCGACTTGTTCACGCAATTCGCGATAAAGGGTGCTGGCAATAAGACTCTTGCCGGAAGCCGATGCGCCGGCAATGCCGATAATGACGCACTGATGGGACTGATCAGTCATAAATTTAGCGACCTGATTAACCTGGATGTAAGGAAGGGCGGCGTCGAAACGCCAAACGCGGCAATTATAGGGATTTCAGCAGCGCGATGCCAGCCCAGGCTGCACCAATGCTTTCCCTGTCGCAAATTAAAACGGTTAATTTTAAAGCAGGCTCAAGTTTTATTCACCCGCCTTAGGAATTAATGGCTTGAGCGTGTTAATTTATGAGCAACTGGCGTATAAATTGTAAATTATTTGTACTAGCATAAACGAAGATTAAACGTGATGCGGCTGGTAACTCTGCTGGCCGACATCGGCTATTTGGGTAAAGTGGTAATGAGTAAACAATTCCAACATGTTTTAGTTACCCTACCCCATCCTCTGCTGCGCCTGGCCAGTTTAGGTCTGGTAGCATTTATCTTTACGCTATTCTCGCTGGAACTGTCGCGTTTCGGTACTCAACTGGCACCGCTTTGGTTTCCAACCTCAATTATGATGGTGGCGTTTTACCGCCATGCGGGGAAAATGTGGCCTGGGATCGCGCTGGCATGCTCATTCGGCAGTATCGGCGCGTCTTTGCTGTTTTTTCCTGGAGGTTCGCTTAACTACACTTATACGACCATCAACATTCTTGAAGCGGTCGCCGGCGCGATGTTGTTGCGCAAGCTGCTACCCTGGTACAATCCCTTACAGAATCTGAATGACTGGGCGCGATTGGCGTTGGGTAGCGCCGTCATTCCACCGCTGTTAGGTGGTGTACTGATGTGGCTACTGCTCCCGGAGGGAACCTCGTTAAATACGTTTCTCATTTGGGTGCTTTCCGAATCCATCGGCGCGCTGGCGCTGGTGCCATTGGGTCTGTTATTCAAGCCTCATTATCTGCTGCGCCACCGCGATCCACGCTTACTGCTTGAGACCCTCATCACGCTGCTCATCACTTTAACGTTCAGTTGGCTCTCCATGATGTACGTGCCGTGGCCGTTTACCTGCGTCATTGTGTTGCTGATGTGGAGCGCCGTCCGTTTGCCGCGTATGGAAGCATTTTTAATTTTCCTCAGTACCGTCATGATGGTCTCTCTGATGCTGGCTGCCAACCCATCGCTGCTCTACGCCCCAAAAACGAATGTGATGACCAGTATTCCGTGGCTGCCGTTTCTGATGATTCTGTTGCCAGCCAACATGATGACTATGGTGATGTACGCATTTCGGGCCGAGCGAAAACACATTTCTGAAAGCGAATCACGTTTTCGTAATGCAATGGAATATTCCGCGATTGGCATGGCGCTGGTCGGTACCGAAGGGCAGTGGTTACAGGCAAACAAGGCGCTGTGTCAGTTTCTTGGCTACAGTCAGGATGAACTGAGAGCGCTGACCTTCCAGCAACTCACCTGGCCAGAAGATCTGAATAACGACCTCGAACAACTCGGCATGTTGGCCCGTGGTGAAATCAATAGCTACTCCATGGAAAAGCGCTATTACACGCGCGCAGGCGAAGTCGTCTGGGCATTGCTGGCCGTTTCGCTGGTACGCCACAGCGACAACACCCCGCTCTACTTTATTGCTCAGGTCGAAGACATAAACGACCTGAAACACACCGAGTGGATGAATAAGCGGCTGATGGAGCGCATCACCCTCGCCAACGAAGCGGGCGGTATCGGTATCTGGGAGTGGGAACTGCAACCCGATGTGATCAGTTGGGATAAGCGCATGTTCGATCTCTATGAAGTCCCGCCGCATATCAAACCCAGTTGGCAAGTCTGGTACGAGTGCGTCGTACCAGAAGATCGCGAGCATGCTGAAAATGTGATTCGCGACTCTCTGGCCGCACGAATTCCCTTTAAGCTCGAATTTCGTATTGCAGTACGTGACGGCGTGCGACACATCCGCTCGTTGGCTAACCGGGTACTGAATAAAGACGGAGAAGTTGAACGCTTACTCGGCATCAATTTGGATATGACCGAAGTGAAGCAACTCAACGAAGCGTTGTACCAGGAAAAAGAGCGCCTGCACATCACGCTGGACTCGATCGGCGAAGCGGTGATTTGTATTGATGTCGACATGAACGTGACCTTTATGAACCCGGTTGCCGAGAAGATGAGCGGCTGGCAGCAGGACGACGCGATAGGTATTCCGTTACTGACAGTGCTGCGTATTACCTTTGGCGATAACGGCCCGTTGATGGAAAACATCTACAGTGCCGATATGTCGCGTACTGCCATAGAGCAGGAGGTGGTTCTGCATTGCCGTAACGGCAGCAGTTACGACATTCAGTACAGCATTACGCCACTCAGTACCCTTGACGGCGGCAGCATTGGCTCCGTGCTGGTCATTCAGGATGTCACCGAGTCGCGTAAGATGTTACGCCAACTGAGCTACAGCGCGTCGCACGATGATCTCACCCATCTTGCTAACCGGGTCAGCTTTGAAAACCATCTGAAACAATTGCTGCAAGCCGTACACGATACGCATCAACGTCATGTTCTGGTCTTTATCGATCTGGATCGGTTTAAAGCCGTGAACGATAGCGCGGGCCATGCTGCAGGCGATGCCCTGCTGCGCGAACTGGCTTCTCTGATGCTCAGCATGCTACGTACCAGCGATGTACTGGCGCGTCTCGGTGGCGATGAATTCGGCCTGTTGCTGCCAGATTGCAACATCGAAAGCGCACGCTTTATCTCTGGCCGTATTATCAGCGCCATCAACGAGTATCAGTTCATGTGGGACGGCCGTCTGCACCGCATAGGTGCCAGTGCGGGTATTACGCTGATCGATGAGAAAAATCATGTCGCGACTGAGGTTATGTCCCAGGCGGATATCGCCTGCTATGCCGCCAAAAACAGCGGACGTGGCCGGGTCTGCGTGTATGAGCCTCAGCAAAGTCAGACGCACACCTCACGGGAACTGCTGTCGTTTGATGAACAGAAGCACATTATTGCGCACAACCCGATGCTCATGATCGCCCGGGGTGTGGCCTCTCCACGCATTCCTGAGACATTCAGCTTCTGGCTACTCTCACTGCGTCTGGGAACAGAGGACGGTGATGTTATCGAAGAGCATATCTTCCGTACCGGACTTGTTGACCCTGCGCTTAATCATGCGCTTGACCGCCGGGTTTTTAACGAATTTTTCCAGCATGCAGCGACGGCGATTGCCAGTAAGGGACTCAGTATTGCCCTTCCCCTTTCTGCCGCCGGACTGTTGAGTACCGAACTTGTGGATGAACTGCTAGAACAGTTGCAACGTAGCCCGCTACCACCACGATTATTACACCTGACCATTCCAGCCGGAGTGATGAAATCGCATCCAGCTCAGAGCCTATCGGCCATTCAGCGGCTTCGTCACGCGGGTTGTCGGATTATTTTAAGCCAGGTTGGGCGCGACTTAGAGATCTTTGAAAACCTGAAGTTTCACACCGTCGATTACCTGTTACTCGATAGTGATATCAGCGCCAGTGTTCACGGCAACCTGATGGATGAAATGTGGGTTTCTATTATCCAGGGCCATGCACAGCGTCTGGATATCAAAACGATCGCCGGCCCCGTGCAAATGCCGCTGATTATGGACGCACTTTCTGGTATCGGTATCGATATGATCTACGGCGACATCATTGCTGATGCTCAGCCGTTGGATCTGCTACTCAATACCAGCAACTTCGCTATCAACTGACGGCTGCCACCCTTCCGTATACCAGATATGCAATAACGCATAGGAGCGCCACGGCTTCCAGCGCTCGGCATAACGCCGGATCTGGGCTGGCGTCATGCCCGGAAAGCGTTGTTTAATCAAATAATCGTCAGGGAGAAAAACATCTTTCGCCTGCCAACCGCGTAGCGCGAAATAATTGGCAGTCCAGCGCCCTATACCGGGAAACGTTTGTAGGTACTTTACGCCTTGCTCAATATCGGCTGGTGCAACCGATGCAAGCCTTCCGGTAAGCGCTGCTCGTGCCAGATGAATGAGCGCTTCGGCGCGTTTGAGCGGCATCCCTAAGGCTTTCAGGTGCAAAGGATCAGCAGCAGCCAGCGCTTGTGGTGTGGGAAAACACACATACTCAGGCGCGTCATCAAGCCTGTCACCGTAGGCGTGTACAACTTTCGCGGTCAGTTTTGCCGCCATGGCAACGCTCACTAACTGGCCTAATATCGCCCTCACACCTTGTTCAAAAGCATCGACAGAGCCGGGTAGCCGCAAGCCAGGACGCGCTGCGCCCAGGCTGCCCAGAGCGTTAACAATATGCTGTGGACAGCAGCCAAGATCGAACAACCGCTCAATTTTAGCCAGGCATTCTGGCGCAACGGGCTGTAAACCTGGACTTAACCTGACCTGAAGCTGGTGTGTCTTCAGGTCAGGCACTACACTCACCAGCCCGCGATACTCACCGATTGCCAGGCTCCTGGCGTAATACAACTCCCCGACGGTTTCGACCCCCTCCACCGCACGGGCGGCAAGAAACCCTAGCATCCAGGACCAGTCATAAGGCGGCTGCCAGCTCAGTGTTAACATTCAGGTTCCCTTTTTAGTTAAACCTACAGCATAAACGGTATTCAATCGATACGCCTTGCTTTCATATTCCAGTTGTCGGGGCGGCAACATTTCGCTAAAGTCACGCCCCTTCTTCACGGGCATGGGGATTTTTACGGTGTTTATTGGTTTTGACTACGGTACGGCAAACTGTTCAGTAGCCGTAATGCGTGACGGGCAGCCACACCTGCTCAAAATGGAAAATAACAGCACGTTACTGCCCTCAATGCTTTGTGCGCCTACGCGTGAAGCGGTGAGCGAATGGCTGTATCGCCATCATGATGTCCCCACGACGGATGCCGAAACACAGGCGCTACTGAGTCGTGCGATGCGTTATAACCGCGATGAAGACATCGATGTTAGCGCCAATAGCGTGCAGTTTGGTCTGGCATCACTGGCGCAATACATTGACGATCCGGAAGAGGTTTACTTTGTTAAATCGCCAAAATCATTCCTGGGTGCCAGCGGCCTGAAGCCGCAGCAGGTTGCGCTATTTGAGGATTTGGTCTGCGCGATGATGCTGCATATTCGCAATCAGGCGCAAAACCAGCTACCGGAAGCGATCACCCAGGCCGTTATCGGTCGCCCGATCAACTTCCAGGGGTTAGGCGGTGATGATGCCAACGCCCAGGCGCAGGGTATCCTTGCGCGTGCGGCAAAGCGTGCTGGTTTTCAGGATGTTGTTTTTCAGTACGAACCGGTAGCCGCGGGTCTGGATTTTGAAGCAACCTTGCAGGAAGAAAAACGCGTACTGGTGGTGGACATCGGCGGTGGTACCACTGACTGTTCGCTACTGCTAATGGGACCGCAATGGCATCAGCGCGCCGATCGCGAAAACAGCCTGCTGGGACACAGCGGTTGCCGCGTGGGCGGTAACGATCTGGATATTGCGTTAGCCTTTAAACATCTGATGCCACTGCTGGGTATGGGCGGCGAAACGGAAAAAGGCATCGCATTGCCGATTTTACCCTGGTGGAACGCGGTCGCGATCAACGATGTTCCAGCACAAAGTGATTTCTACAGCACCGCCAACGGACGTTTACTCAACGATCTGATCCGCGATGCACGTGAAGCAGACAAAGTGGCGCTGCTGCTTAAAGTCTGGCGTGAACGCCTGAGTTATCGCCTGGTACGCAGCGCAGAAGAGAGCAAAATTGCGCTTTCTGACCAGACAAACGTTACCGCGGCACTGCCATTTATCAGCGATGCGCTGGCCACCGCTATCAGCCAGCAAGGACTGGAAGCGGCGTTAAATCAACCGCTGGCACGTATTCTTGAGCAGGTTCAGTTAGCGCTGGATAACGCGCAGGAAAAACCGGATGTCATTTATCTGACCGGCGGTAGCGCCCGTTCACCGCTGATCAAAAAAGCCCTTGCTGAACAGCTTCCGGGGATCCCTATCGCCGGTGGCGATGACTTTGGCTCTGTCACCGCAGGGCTGGCTCGCTGGGCGGAAGTGGTTTTCCGCTAAGTCGCTCGCAGGCTGAAAAGCGTACGTATTGACATCATCGTTACTGTGGATTACTTTCAGGAGTGAGGGTTAGGGAGGTTTTACCCTCCCCCTGGTGTCTTAGTAAGCCGGTAAGCTAATGACTAAGAGTATCACCAGTATGATGACCTGCTTCATCATAACCCTTTCCTTTTTTTGGCCCCTTCCTCGGGAGGGGTTTTCCCGTTCCAGCGTCCCGCTGAAATCTCTGGCTTACCTCCTTATTGCCTTGACCACACTCTGACACACTATTTCGCATTGGCGATTTTCGCTGCTGATTGTTGCGTAATGCCTCGCAAAGCCGCGCCGTCATTCAGACGAATCCCGACAGTGTTTCATAATTCCTCCATTTTTCTCCCTTGTTCACTGGCTAAACTAGTATCATTCCGCGAAACGTTTCAGGATGAGAAACTCATAACAATGAAAGGCCGTAACAAATCCCGCTGGGTGATAGTAATCGTGATCGTCGTGGCCGCCATCGCCGCCTTCTGGTTCTGGCAAAGTCGCAGCGAACCTCAGGGAACAGCCCCCGGCGCGACCCGTCAGACACAACCCGCTCCGGCAACGGGACGGCGAGGAATGCGTTCCGGTCCGTTGGCTCCGGTTCAGGCGGCGACGGCAGTCGAACAAGCGGTTCCACGCTATCTGACCGGGCTGGGTACCATTACTGCCGCGAACACCGCGACGGTACGCAGTCGCGTGGACGGCCAACTCATCGCCATACACTTTCAGGAAGGGCAACAGGTGAAAGCCGGCGATCTGCTGGCCGAGATCGACCCGAGCCAGTTTAACGTTGCGTTGGCTCAGGCGCAGGGACAGCTAGCGAAAGATAAAGCCACGCTAGCCAATGCTCGTCGCGACCTCGCCCGCTATCAGCAATTGGTCAAAACGAATCTGGTCTCTCGTCAGGAACTGGATGCACAACAGGCGCTGGTCAACGAAACACAAGGGACGATAAAAGCCGATGAAGCCAGCGTCGCCAGCGCGCAATTACAACTCGACTGGAGCCGGATAACGGCTCCTGTTGATGGTCGGGTGGGCCTGAAGCTTGTGGATGTGGGTAACCAGATATCCAGCAGCGATACCACCGGGATTGTCGTCATTACACAAACCCATCCTATTGATCTGGTTTTCACTCTGCCAGAGAACGATATCGCGACCGTAGTACAGGCACAGAAATCGGGGACGCCACTAAAAGTTGAGGCCTGGGACCGTACCAACTCGAAAAAACTGAGCGAAGGTGTGCTGCTGAGCCTCGACAACCAGATTGACGCTACCACCGGCACCATCAAAGCAAAGGCCCGCTTTAACAACCAGGACGATGCCTTGTTCCCGAATCAGTTTGTTAACGCTCGCATGCTCGTCGATACGGAACATAATGCCGTCGTGATCCCGACTGCCGCACTACAAATGGGTAACGAAGGCCACTTTGTCTGGGTACTGAACAACGACAACAAAGTCAGCAAACATCTGGTTAAACCGGGTATTCAGGACAGCCAGAATGTCGTTATCTCCGCCGGGCTGTCCGCGGGCGATCGCGTCGTAACCGACGGTATTGATCGTCTGACGGAAGGGGCTAAAGTCGAGGTCGTGGAGGCTCACGCCGCCACTGGCAGCGACGACAAAACCGCACCGCGCGGGTATGGCAAAAAAGGAGCGAGCTCCTGATGCAGGTGTTACCTCCCGGCAATACAGGCGGCCCGTCCCGCCTGTTCATTCTGCGCCCTGTCGCCACCACGTTACTGATGGTCGCGATTTTGCTTGCCGGTATTATCGGCTATCGTTTCCTGCCCATTGCTGCATTACCAGAAGTGGATTACCCCACCATTCAGGTCATAACGCTCTATCCCGGAGCCAGCCCGGATGTCATGACGTCGGCGGTTACCGCTCCGCTTGAACGCCAGTTCGGGCAGATGTCCGGCCTGAAACAAATGTCCTCCCAAAGTTCCGGTGGTGCATCGGTCGTCACGTTGCAGTTTCAACTGACCCTGCCACTGGATGTTGCTGAGCAGGAAGTTCAGGCCGCCATCAATGCCGCCACCAACTTATTACCGAGTGACCTGCCTAACCCACCGGTCTACAGCAAAGTTAATCCAGCGGATCCGCCGATCATGACGCTGGCCGTCACCTCGAGCGCCATGCCGATGACGCAAGTGGAAGATATGGTGGAAACCCGCGTCGCGCAGAAAATCTCCCAGGTATCTGGTGTTGGCCTGGTGACACTTTCTGGCGGCCAGCGTCCGGCGGTCCGCGTGAAGCTTAATGCCCAGGCGATTGCAGCGCTCGGCCTGACCAGCGAAACCATCCGTACGGCGATTACCGGCGCCAACGTCAATTCCGCCAAAGGGAGTCTTGATGGGCCAACGCGCGCCGTTACACTTTCCGCTAATGACCAGATGCAGTCTGCCGATGAGTATCGCCAGTTAATCGTTGCCTATAAAAATGGTGCACCGGTACGACTGGGTGATGTCGCAACCGTCGAACAAGGTGCAGAAAACAGCTGGCTTGGGGCATGGGCCAACAAACAACAAGCCATCGTGATGAACGTACAACGTCAACCAGGCGCAAATATTATCTCCACGGCGGACAGTATTCGGCAAATGCTGCCGCAACTGACGGAAAGCCTGCCGAAATCGGTGAAGGTAACTGTACTTTCGGATCGTACGACCAATATTCGCGCTTCCGTTGCCGACACTCAGTTCGAACTGATGCTGGCGATTGCGTTGGTCGTCATGATTATCTACCTGTTTCTGCGCAATATTCCTGCCACCATCATTCCTGCGGTTGCCGTTCCGCTATCGCTGATCGGGACCTTCGCGGTAATGGTGTTTCTTGATTTCTCCATCAACAATCTGACATTGATGGCGCTGACCATCGCCACGGGTTTTGTGGTGGATGATGCCATTGTGGTTATCGAGAATATTTCGCGCTATATCGAAAAAGGGGAAAAGCCACTGACCGCAGCCCTGAAAGGTGCAGGCGAGATTGGTTTTACCATCATCTCCCTGACGTTTTCATTGATTGCAGTATTGATCCCACTGCTATTCATGGGCGATATCGTCGGGCGCTTGTTCCGTGAATTCGCCGTTACGCTGGCAGTGGCGATTCTGATTTCCGCCGTCGTATCGCTCACCCTTACACCGATGATGTGCGCGCGCATGCTCAGTCAGGCGTCATTGCGTAAGCAAAACCGCTTCTCCCGCGCCTCAGAAAAAATGTTCGATCGGGTGATTGCCGGATACGGCCACTGGCTGGCAAAAGTACTTAACCACCCGTGGTTGACGCTTAGCGTAGCCCTCGGTACGTTGGCCCTGAGTGTCATGCTGTGGGTGTTTATCCCAAAAGGTTTCTTCCCGATTCAGGATAACGGCATTATTCAGGGTACGCTGCAGGCTCCGCAATCCAGTTCATTTGCCAGCATGGCCCAGCGTCAACGCCAGGTTTCCGATGTGATCCTCAACGATCCTGCGGTAGAAAGCCTGACGGCCTTCGTGGGTGTTGACGGCACTAACCCCGCGCTGAACAGTGCTCGTCTGCAAATTAATCTTAAACCGTTGGATGAGCGCGACGACCGCGTTCAGAAGGTGATCGCCCGATTGCAGGATGAGGTAGACAGAGTCCCTGGCGTTGACCTTTATCTACAACCCACGCAGGATCTGACGATTGATACCCAGGTCAGCCGAACGCAATACCAGTTTACGTTACAAGCTAACTCTCTTGACGCCCTCAGCACGTGGGTCCCACAGCTACTTGAAAAACTGCAGCAGTTACCACAATTGTCTGATGTTAGCAGCGACTGGCAGGATCAAGGGTTGGTCGCGTATGTGAACGTCAATCGTGACAGCGCCAGCCGTTTAGGGATCAGTATGGCGGATGTCGATAACGCCCTGTATAACGCCTTTGGACAGCGTTTAATTTCGACTATCTACACGCAGGCAAACCAGTATCGCGTGGTGTTAGAGCATAACACTGACAGCACACCTGGACTTGCAGCACTGGATACCATTCGTCTGACCAGTAGCGATGGCGGGATCGTACCGCTCAGCGCTATCGCCAGCATTGAGCAGCGTTTTGCCCCGCTATCGATTAACCATCTCGATCAATTCCCGGTGACGACTATCTCGTTCAATGTGCCAGATAACCAGTCGTTGGGCGATGCGGTACAGGCGATTCAGGATGCCGAAAAAACACTTAACCTGCCCGCAAATATCACCACTCAGTTCCAGGGCAGTACGCTGGCCTTCCAGGCTGCTCTGGGCAACACCATCTGGCTGATTGTGGCGGCAGTGGTCGCGATGTATATCGTGCTCGGCGTATTGTACGAAAGCTTTATTCACCCGATTACGATTCTCTCTACACTTCCCACTGCGGGTGTCGGGGCGTTGCTGGCGCTCATGATTGCCGGCAGCGAACTGGACGTGATCGCGATCATCGGCATTATTTTGCTCATCGGGATCGTGAAGAAAAACGCCATCATGATGATCGACTTTGCCCTTGCTGCGGAACGTGAGCAGGGAATGTCACCCCGCGATGCCATTTTCCAGGCCTGTCTGCTGCGTTTTCGCCCTATCCTGATGACCACGCTGGCAGCGCTACTGGGTGCGTTGCCACTGATGCTAAGCACCGGTGTAGGTGCAGAGTTACGCCGTCCATTAGGTATTGGCATGGTTGGCGGTCTGCTGGTAAGCCAGGTCCTGACGTTGTTTACCACGCCCGTCATCTATCTGCTTTTTGACCGTTTATCGCTGTACGTCAGGAACCGCTTCCCACGCCAGGAAGAGGAAGCGTAAATGAAATTTTTTGCGCTTTTCATCCATCGCCCGGTCGCGACCATTCTCATTTCGGTGGCGATTACCCTGTGCGGGATTCTTGGCTTTCGCCTGTTGCCAGTGGCCCCCCTGCCGCAGGTTGATTTCCCGGTAATCATGGTCAGTGCATCACTACCGGGAGCATCACCAGAAACAATGGCGTCATCTGTAGCAACCCCACTGGAACGCTCGCTGGGGCGCATTGCGGGCGTGAACGAAATGACATCAAGCAGTTCGCTTGGCAGTACGCGTATTATTCTCGAATTCAAATTCGACCGTGACATCAATGGCGCGGCGCGGGACGTTCAGGCCGCGATTAACGCCGCGCAAAGTCTGCTACCCAGCGGGATGCCGAGCCGACCAACGTATCGCAAAGCCAACCCTTCCGATGCGCCAATCATGATCCTGACGCTAACATCGGACACGTACTCGCAAGGTGAATTATACGATTTCGCATCGACGCAACTGGCGCAGACCATCGCACAAATCAACGGTGTCGGTGATGTGGATGTCGGAGGAAGCTCTCTTCCCGCCGTGCGTGTGGGGCTTAATCCGCAGGCGCTGTTTAACCAGGGTGTATCGCTGGACGCGGTGCGTAGCGCTATCGATAACGCCAACGTGCGTAAACCACAGGGTGCTATCGAAGATAAAACCCATCGCTGGCAGGTACAAACCAACGATGAGCTAAAAACCGCGGCGGAATATAAGCCAGTTATCATCCACTATAACAACGGTGCAGCTGTGCGACTGGGGGATGTTGCATCTGTCAGTGATTCAGTGCAGGACGTACGCAATGCGGGGATGACCAATGCCAAACCGGCCATTCTGTTGATGATCCGCAAACTGCCGGAAGCCAATATTATTCAGACGGTCGACAGCATTCGCGCCAAACTACCGGAGTTACAAACCCTGGTTCCTGCCGCTATCGATCTACAAATCGCCCAGGATCGTTCACCCACTATCCGCGCTTCGCTGGCTGAAGTAGAACAAACGCTGATTATCTCCGTAGCGTTGGTTATCCTGGTGGTGTTTGTCTTCCTGCGCTCCGGGCGTGCCACCCTGATCCCCGCCGTTGCGGTTCCGGTCTCGCTGATTGGTACGTTTGCCGCGATGTATCTGTGTGGGTTTAGCCTCAACAATCTGTCGTTAATGGCCCTAACCATCGCGACGGGTTTTGTCGTCGATGATGCCATTGTGGTACTGGAGAACATTGCTCGCCACCTCGAAGCAGGAATGAAACCGTTACAGGCGGCGCTACGGGGCACGCGCGAGGTGGGTTTCACGGTTCTCTCCATGAGCCTGTCGCTGGTGGCGGTGTTTCTGCCACTGCTGTTAATGGGCGGGCTGCCAGGCCGTCTGTTACGCGAGTTTGCCGTCACCCTGTCGGTGGCTATCGGTATTTCATTGCTGGTATCGCTGACGTTGACGCCGATGATGTGTGGCTGGATGCTCAAATCCAGCACGCCACGCGAACAATCGCGTAAGCGGGGATTTGGCCGTGTACTGGTGGCATTACAACAAAGCTACGCCACCTCGCTGAAGTGGGTGCTACGCCACACACGCATGGTGGGCGTGGTGCTACTCGCAACCATTGCCCTGAACGTCTGGCTCTATATTTCAATCCCCAAAACCTTCTTCCCGGAGCAGGATACTGGCGTGCTCATGGGCGGAATCCAGGCCGATCAGAGCATTTCGTTTCAGGCGATGCGGGGCAAACTGCAGGACTTTATGAAGATCATCCGCGACGATCCTGCGGTGAATAACGTCACCGGGTTTACCGGCGGCTCACGCGTCAACAGTGGGATGATGTTTATCACCCTGAAGCCACGTGGAGAACGTCACGAAACAGCGCAACAGGTGATCGACCGCCTGCGTGTGAAGCTTGCCAAAGAACCCGGCGCAAACCTGTTTCTAATGGCGGTGCAGGATATTCGCGTCGGCGGTCGTCAAGCTAATGCCAGCTACCAATACACTCTGTTGTCAGATGACCTCGCCGCACTACGCGAATGGGAACCGAAAATTCGTAAGGCGCTGGCCGCCCTGCCCCAGTTGGCGGACGTTAACTCCGATCAGCAGGACAACGGCGCAGAAATGAATCTGACCTACGATCGTGACACCATGTCACGTCTGGGAATCGACGTTGAAGCTGCCAACAGCCTGCTGAATAACGCCTTTGGTCAGCGGCAAATTTCAACCATCTATCAGCCGATGAACCAGTACAAAGTGGTGATGGAAGTCGACCCACGCTACACCCAGGATATCAGCGCCCTGGACAAAATGTTCGTCATCAACAGCGATGGCAAAGCAATACCGTTGTCATACTTTGCCAAATGGCAACCGGCAAATGCGCCGCTATCGGTGAATCACCAGGGGTTGTCTGCCGCCTCAACCGTATCATTTAACCTGCCGACCGGTTCTTCACTCTCTGAAGCAACGGAGGCCATCAACCGAACCATGACCCAGCTTGGAGTACCGTCGACGGTACGCGGTAGCTTTGCGGGTACCGCACAGGTATTTCAGGACACCATGAACTCACAGGTGATCCTGATTATCGCCGCCATCGCCACCGTCTATATCGTGCTGGGTATGCTGTATGAAAGCTATGTTCACCCGCTGACTATTCTCTCCACGCTGCCTTCTGCTGGCGTTGGGGCCTTACTGGCGCTGGAGCTGTTCAATGCCCCGTTCAGCCTAATCGCCCTGATAGGGATCATGCTATTAATTGGCATTGTGAAGAAAAACGCCATCATGATGGTCGATTTTGCGCTGGAAGCGCAGAGAAATGGCAAGTTGCAGCCCGAAGAAGCGATTTTCCAGGCCTGCCTGCTGCGCTTTCGCCCAATAATGATGACCACGCTGGCGGCCCTGTTTGGTGCGCTGCCGCTGGTATTATCCGCAGGTGACGGCTCTGAACTGCGTCAACCATTGGGGATAACCATTGTTGGCGGGCTGGTTGTCAGTCAGCTACTGACGCTGTACACCACTCCGGTGGTCTATCTCTTTTTCGACCGTCTGCGTCTGCGTTTTTCGCGTAAAAACAGCAAACCGGTAGCAGAGTTATGACAGAACTTCCCGACAGCACCCGCTGGCAACTTTGGATTGTGGCATTTGGCTTTTTTATGCAGTCGCTGGATACCACCATCGTCAACACCGCGCTTCCCTCGATGGCCAAAAGTCTCGGGGAAAGTCCACTGCATATGCACATGGTCATTGTGTCGTATGTACTTACCGTCGCCGTAATGCTCCCTGCCAGCGGTTGGCTGGCCGATAAAATCGGTGTGCGCAATATATTCTTCACCGCAATCATTCTGTTTACGCTGGGATCGCTTTTTTGTGCCTGGTCCGGAACACTGGATGAACTGGTGATGGCTCGCGTGTTACAAGGTGTAGGCGGCGCGATGATGGTACCCGTCGGCAGGTTGACGGTGATGAAAATCGTCCCACGCGAGCAATACATGGCGGCAATGACATTCGTCACCTTGCCCGGTCAGATTGGTCCTCTTCTGGGCCCGGCATTAGGTGGTATTCTGGTGGAATATGCCTCCTGGCACTGGATATTTCTGATTAACATTCCGGTTGGCATTGTCGGGGCAATAGCGACGTTAATGCTGATGCCCAACTACACCATGCAAACTCGCCGTTTCGATCTTTCTGGATTCATAATGCTGGCTGTCGGCATGGCGGTACTCACGTTAGCGCTCGATGGTAGTAAGGGAACCGGCATTTCCCACATCACGCTGGCAGCGCTGGTAATCTGTGGCGTACTGGCGATCCTGCTGTATCTGAAACATGCCCACAACAACCCTCGTGCACTGTTTAGCCTGCATCTGTTTCGTACACACACCTTCTCGTTAGGCCTGTTCGGCAGCTTTGCCGGGCGGATTGGTAGCGGAATGTTACCGTTCATGACCCCGGTTTTCCTGCAGATTGGATTGGGCTTTTCACCATTTCATGCCGGATTGATGATGATCCCGATGGTGCTGGGCAGTATGGGAATGAAACGCATCGTGGTTCAGGTCGTCAACCGGTTTGGCTACCGTCGCGTACTGGTCACCACCACGCTTGCCCTGTCGATGGTCAGCCTGTTGCTGATGAGCACCGCGTTACTCGGTTGGTATTACGCCCTGCCGTTCATACTGTTCTTACAGGGAATGGTCAATTCTACCCGCTTCTCCTCAATGAACACGCTGACGCTAAAAGACCTGCCGGATGAACTCGCAAGCAGCGGCAACAGCCTGCTGTCGATGATCATGCAACTGTCGATGAGTATCGGGGTAACCATCGCCGGTCTGTTGTTAGGCATGTTCGGGCAGCAGCATATCGCCATCGACAGCGCGTCTACGCATACCGTCTTTATGTACACCTGGCTGTGCATTGCGTTTCTTATTGCACTACCAGCCATCATTTTTGCCCGCGTGCCGAACGACACGCAGACCAACGCGGTGATTTCACGGCGCAAAAGGAGCACCTGATGAAGTTCTGGCGGCCCGGTATCACCGGCAAACTCTTTCTGGCTATTTTCGCCACCTGCATTGTGTTGCTGATCAGCATGCACTGGGCCGTCCGTATTAGCTTCGAACGTGGTTTTATTGACTATATCAAGCACGGCAACGAACAGCGGCTGCAAATGCTCAGCGATGCGTTAAGCGAGCAGTACGAGCAGCACGGCAACTGGCGATTCTTACGCAATAACGATCGTTTTGTTTTCCAGATCCTGCGCTCTTTTGAACACGACAATGACGATGATAAACCGGGACCCGGCATGCCGCCGCACGGCTGGCGTACGCAATTTTGGGTGGTCGATCAAAGTGCCCGCGTGCTGGTCGGCCCACGCGGCCCAGTTCCTCGCGACGGCATGCGCCATCCCATACGCGTTAACGGCAGCGAAGTGGGTGCCGTGATCGCCTCGCCCGTAGAACGTTTAACGCGGAATACGGATATCAATTTCGACATGCAGCAAAGACGATCCAGTTGGCTTATCGTGGCGCTCTCCACGATCCTTGCCGCGCTGGCGACGTTTACGCTAGCGCGCAGCCTGCTGGCCCCGGTTAAGCGGTTGGTGGAAGGCACACACAAACTGGCTGCCGGCGATTTTACCACCCGCGTGGTCCCCACCAGTACCGATGAACTGGGCAAACTGGCGCAGGATTTCAACCAGCTCGCCAGTACGCTGGAAAAAAACCAGCAGATGCGCCGGGACTTTATGGCTGATATCTCTCACGAACTGCGCACGCCGCTGGCAGTTTTACGCGGCGAACTCGAAGCTATTCAGGATGGTGTACGTCAGTTCACCCCGGATTCGGTAGCCTCATTGCAGGCCGAAGTGGGTACGCTCACCAAACTGGTAGACGATCTCCACCAGCTTTCTATGTCTGATGAAGGTGCGTTGGCCTACCAGAAAACCTCGCTGGACCTGATCCCTCTGCTGGAAGTGGCGAGCGGCGCGTTTCGCGAACGCTTCGCCAGTCGTGGACTGACGATCCAACTTTCACTCCCGGACAGCATGACGGTCTTTGGCGACAGGGATCGCCTGATGCAACTGTTTAACAACCTACTAGAAAACAGCCTACGCTACACCGACAGCGGTGGCGGTCTGCATATCAGCGCCGAACAGCGCGAGCGAATGGTGTTATTAACCTTCGCCGATTCCGCCCCCGGCGTTAGCGACGAACAGCTACAGAAACTATTCGAACGCTTTTATCGCACCGAAGGGTCCCGTAACCGGGCCAGCGGAGGGTCCGGGCTGGGGCTGGCGATTTGCGTCAACATTGTCCAGGCGCATAATGGTCTGATCCGCGCCGCCCATTCGCCTTTTGGCGGGGTTAGCATTACAGTAGAGTTACCGCTGGAACGCGACTTACAGAGAGATGTATGACTGAGTTACCTATTGATGAAAACACGCCGCGTATTCTGATCGTGGAAGACGAGCCCAAGCTGGGGCAACTGCTCATCGACTACCTGCGTGCGGCAAGCTATGCCCCTACGCTCATCAATCACGGCGATCAGGTGTTGCCTTACGTACGCCAGACGCCGCCCGATCTTATCTTGTTAGATCTGATGTTGCCAGGTACCGACGGTCTGACTCTGTGCCGGGAAATTCGTCGTTTCTCTGATGTCCCGATTATGATGGTGACCGCCAAAATCGAAGAGATTGACCGCCTGCTGGGGCTGGAGATCGGTGCAGATGACTACATTTGTAAACCATACAGCCCGCGGGAAGTCGTCGCACGAGTGAAAACGATCCTGCGCCGTTGTAAACCACAGCGCGAGTTGCAACAGATGGATGCAGAAAGTCCTCTGATCGTCGATGAAGGCCGTTTTCAGGCATCGTGGCGTGGAAAAATGCTCGACCTGACGCCCGCTGAATTTCGCTTACTCAAAACGCTGTCGCATGAACCGGGAAAAGTGTTCTCCCGCGAGCAATTGCTCAACCATCTCTACGATGACTACCGCGTCGTTACCGACCGCACCATCGACAGCCATATCAAGAACCTGCGCCGCAAACTGGAATCGCTGGATGCAGAGCAGTCGTTTATCCGCGCGGTCTATGGCGTAGGATATCGCTGGGAAGCCGATGCCTGTCGGATTGCTTAATCTACCAGACGTCAATCAAGGCCGGGTAAGGCAAAACGCCCACCCGGCACAATAACTTTACCTGCCCGTCACGCAGCGATACAATGCCCGCCCTTAATATGGGGGCACTCCCCCAACCGCTTCATTCAGTGAAGCGAGTCTGACCTGTCATCAGAACGAGAAAATTATGTTTAAACCGGAACTCCTTTCCCCGGCGGGAACGCTGAAAAATATGCGTTACGCTTTCGCCTATGGCGCAGATGCTGTGTATGCGGGTCAACCGCGTTACTCTTTGCGTGTGCGCAACAACGAATTCAATCACGAAAACCTGCAGCTCGGCATTAATGAGGCCCATGAACTGGGTAAAAAATTCTATGTGGTGGTTAACATTGCCCCGCATAATGCCAAGCTGAAAACCTTCATTCGTGACCTGAAACCCGTTGTGGAAATGGGGCCGGATGCACTGATTATGTCCGATCCAGGCCTGATCATGCTGGTACGTGAACACTTCCCTGATATGGATATTCATCTGTCAGTACAGGCTAACGCGGTAAACTGGGCAACGGTGAAGTTCTGGAAACAAATGGGCCTGACCCGCGTTATCCTGTCCCGCGAACTGTCGCTGGAAGAAATTGAAGAGATCCGCACCCAGGTTCCGGATATGGAGATTGAAATCTTCGTTCACGGTGCGCTGTGCATGGCCTACTCCGGCCGCTGCCTGCTCTCCGGCTACATCAACAAGCGCGACCCTAACCAGGGTACCTGTACCAATGCCTGCCGCTGGGAATACAACGTGCAGGAAGGCAAAGAAGATGTGGTGGGTAATATCGTGCACAAATACGAACCCATCCCGGTACAAAACGTGGAACCAACGCTTGGGATCGGCGCACCTACGGACAAAGTGTTTATGATTGAAGAAGCCCAGCGTCCGGGTGAATACATGACCGCGTTCGAAGACGAACACGGCACTTACATCATGAACTCAAAAGATTTACGCGCAATTGCCCACGTTGAGCGCCTGACCCAGATGGGCGTGCATTCGCTGAAAATCGAAGGCCGCACCAAGTCTTACTATTACTGCGCCCGTACCGCACAGGTCTATCGTAAAGCCATTGACGATGCTGCAGCCGGTAAACCGTTCGATCCGCAACTGCTGGAAACACTGGAAGGCCTGGCGCACCGTGGTTATACGGAAGGATTCCTGCGCCGCCATACGCATGACGACTATCAGAACTACGAATACGGTTTTTCTGTTTCCGAACGTCAGCAGTTTGTCGGTGAATTCACTGGCGAACGCAAAGGCGATCTGGCTGCTGTACTGGTGAAAAACAAATTCACCGTCGGTGACAGTCTGGAGCTGATGACGCCACAGGGTAACGTCAATTTCACCCTTGAGCAGATGGAAAACGCCAAAGGCGAAGCTATGCCAGTTGCGCCTGGTGATGGTTATACCGTATGGATGCCCGTACCGCAGGATATCGATCTGAATTATGCATTACTGATGCGTAATTTTGCCGGTGAGTCCACGCGCAACCCACATGCTAAGTAGTTAATTACGGTTATTTTTCAGCGTTCGGAAGATTCTTAGAAATCGATCACATACCGTTTCGTTCATTAAGGGTATTATCCCACCCGCTGAAAAACATAACCCATAAATGCTAGCTGTACCAGGAACCACCTCCTTAGCCTGCGTAATCTCCCTTACGCAGGCTTATTTTTTGCCTGCCGTTTAAACTCTTTGAGCTCCCCCCATTCAAATCACGACTTTCAGGCAAAAAAAAACCGGGCATTACGCCCGGTTTATCATGTGATTAGAAATTAATGTGCAGCTTCTGGCTTGTGCTTTTGCGCACTCTGGAAACCATAGGTCAGCTCATTTTTTTCTTTATCCAGCGCGACGGTAACCTGACCGCCATCCACCAGCGAACCAAACAACAATTCGTTGGCCAATGGTTTTTTCAGGTTGTCCTGAACCACTCGCGTCATCGGGCGTGCGCCCATTGCGCGGTCGTAACCTTTTTCCGCCAGCCAGTTACGTGCTTCCTGACTCACTTCCAGAGAGACACCTTTCTGATCCAGCTGAACCTGCAGCTCGACAATAAATTTATCCACCACCTGATGAATCACCTCAGTAGAGAGATGATCGAACCAGATAATGTTGTCGAGGCGGTTACGGAATTCCGGCGTAAACACTTTTTTGATTTCGCCCATCGCATCAGTACTGTTGTCCTGATGAATAAGCCCAATCGATTTACGCTCAGTTTCACGTACCCCGGCGTTGGTCGTCATCACCAGCACTACGTTGCGGAAATCTGCTTTGCGCCCGTTATTGTCAGTCAGCGTACCGTTATCCATAACCTGCAGCAGCAGGTTAAAGACATCCGGGTGCGCTTTTTCAATTTCATCCAGCAGCAGTACAGCATGCGGATGTTTAATCACCGCATCGGTCAGTAAACCGCCCTGGTCGAAACCGACATACCCTGGAGGCGCACCAATCAAGCGGCTGACAGTATGACGTTCCATATATTCGGACATATCAAAACGCAGCAGTTCGATGCCCAGCGCTTTAGACAACTGCACCGTGACTTCGGTCTTACCAACGCCAGTCGGTCCAGCGAACAGGAACGAACCGACAGGTTTATGCTCATGACCCAGACCGGCACGGCTCATTTTGATCGCTTCGGTCAGTGCTTCAATGGCTTTATCCTGCCCAAATACCAGCATTTTCAGGCGGTTGCCCAGATTTTTCAGCGTATCACGATCGCTCTGCGACACGCTCTTCTCTGGGATACGTGCAATACGGGCCACGACGGACTCGATATCTGCCACGTTGACGGTTTTCTTGCGCTTGCTGACCGGCATCAGACGCGCACGTGCGCCCGCTTCATCAATCACGTCAATCGCTTTATCCGGCAGATGACGATCGTTAATGTATTTCACCGCCAGTTCGACCGCTGCACGTACCGCTTTGGCAGTGTAGCGAACGTCATGGTGCGCTTCGTACTTCGGTTTCAGACCGTTGATGATCTGCACGGTCTCTTCCACTGACGGCTCAGTGATATCGATCTTCTGGAAGCGACGCGCTAACGCACGGTCTTTCTCAAAGATATTGCTGAATTCCTGATAGGTGGTTGAACCTATCACACGAATTTTCCCGCTGGAGAGCAGCGGCTTGATCAGGTTAGCGGCATCCACCTGGCCGCCCGATGCCGCACCCGCACCGATAATAGTGTGGATCTCATCGATAAACAGGATGCTGTTAGTATCCTGCTCCAGTTGCTTCAGCAGCGCCTTAAAGCGTTTCTCAAAATCACCGCGGTATTTGGTACCCGCCAGCAATGAACCGATATCCAGAGAGTACAGCGTACAATCAGCCATCACTTCCGGCACATCCCCCTGGACAATACGCCAGGCGAGACCTTCGGCAATCGCCGTTTTCCCCACGCCGGATTCCCCCACCAGCAGTGGGTTATTTTTACGGCGACGACACAGTACCTGAATAGCGCGCTCCAGCTCTTTTTCGCGGCCAATAAGCGGATCAATCCCGCCCACGCGAGCCAGCTGGTTAAGGTTAGTCGTGAAGTTCTCCATACGGTCCTCCCCGCCAGCTTGCTCTTCGTTATTTGGCTGATTCCCGGAGTCAGAAGACTGACTCGGTTCGTCTTTACGCGTGCCATGAGAAATGAAATTCACCACGTCCAGGCGACTGACTTCATGCTTACGCAGCAGATAGGCCGCCTGTGATTCCTGCTCGCTGAAGATAGCAACCAGCACATTAGCGCCAGTCACTTCATTGCGCCCGGAGGACTGAACATGAAAGACAGCACGTTGCAAAACACGCTGAAAACTCAGCGTCGGCTGCGTGTCGCGCTCTTCTTCGCTGGCAGGCAATACGGGTGTGGTTTGTTCAATGAAGGCTTCGAGTTCCTGACGGAGCGCCACCAGATCCACAGAACACGCTTCCAGCGCTTCGCGGGCCGATGGGTTACTGAGCAACGCCAGTAACAAGTGCTCGACGGTCATAAACTCATGTCGGTGCTCGCGCGCTCTGGCGAAAGCCATGTTTAAACTGAGTTCCAGTTCTTGATTGAGCATAGGCACCTCCCCCAATATTTATGCCTGCATTCAGGCTTTTTCCAGCGTACACAGCAACGGATGCTCGTTTTCCCTCGCATATTTGTTCACCATCGCCACTTTGGTTTCAGCAACCTCGGCGGTAAATACGCCGCAGATGGCTTTACCTTGATAGTGAACGGCAAGCATCAGTTGCGTTGCACGTTCTACATCATAAGAAAAGAATTTTTGTAACACGTCAATAACAAACTCCATCGGAGTGTAATCATCATTGACTAATATCACTTTATACATAGATGGCGGTTTTAGCGCGTCGCGCAATTTGTCTTCCGCCAGCTGTTCGAAATCCAGCCAGTCGTTCGTCTTACTCATTGTCAGTCGTCATCTTCAGTTACGGTTACCGGCAGAATAACTTGCCGCTGACAAGAGCCTATGCGCACAATCAATCTACCTCAAGTATTAGATAACTATCATCTATCAGTGTCATCCGCGACATCTGTCACATATCCGACAATAGCGTTAACTGCTTCAAATTTTGATGCATTTTTACCCTATTCCACCTGCCTGGCGCTTGACGCCTCGCCTGATTTCTCTAAATTGTAGTTTCGAGAGTTGGCGAGGTTTTGAACAGCCCCCACTCCGCCACCGGTTCATTCCATCTTACTTATATAAGATTTACGAAGGATGTCGAAGTATGGAAACGGGTACTGTTAAGTGGTTCAATAATGCCAAAGGGTTTGGTTTCATCTGCCCCGAAGGCGGTGGTGAAGATATCTTCGCCCATTACTCCACCATTCAGATGGATGGTTACAGAACGCTAAAAGCCGGACAGTCTGTCCAGTTTGATGTCCACCAGGGGCCAAAAGGCAATCATGCCAGTCTTATCGTGCCCGTCATTGAAGCAGAAGCTGTCGCATAGCTCTTCTGTCTCATTGTGTACATCCCGCAGACAAAATGCCAGCCCCTGAGGCTGGCATTTTTATTTCTTATGCAATACAACGCGTTATTCTCGCGCCAAAGCATCCACGGGATCCAGACGCGCTGCATTACGGGCCGGAAGCCAGCCAAACAAAATTCCGGTGGCGGTTGAACACAAGAAAGCCGTTAACAGCGCGACAGGAGAGAAACCAATTTCCCACCCGGGCAGGAACAGTTGTAGCGTAAAGGCAATTAACATCGACAAACTGATACCGAGCGCGCCTCCCACCAGGCACACCAGCACAGCCTCAATTAAGAACTGCTGTAGCACATCACTGGCCCGCGCCCCCACTGCCATCCTAATGCCGATTTCACGCGTACGCTCTGTCACCGAAACCAGCATAATGTTCATCACGCCGATCCCGCCTACCACCAGCGAAATCACCGCTACCAGCGTCAGAAAGAGCTGTAATGTACGTGTGGTTTTTTCGGCGGTTTTCAAGATGCCATCCATGTTCCAGGTGAAGAAATCTTTTTTGCCATGACGCAGCGATAACAGACGGGTGAGTTGCTGCTCGGCCTGGGCGCTATCAAAACCCTCTTTTACCCGCACGGTAATAGAGTTTAACCACGATTGCCCCATGATCCGTCCTGACATAGTGCTGTAGGGCAACCAGACGCGCAGGATCTTACTGCTGCCAAACATCGATTGTTTTTCTTCCGCAACGCCAATGACGGTGGCTGGCATATTTCCCACCAGAATAACTTCACCCACCACTTTCGCTTTGCTGGGGAACAACTGACGTCGGGTATTGCTGTCGAGCACCACCACCTGTGCCCGCCCCGCCAGTTGCTCTGCATTAAAGGTGGCGCCTTCACTGAACGTCATGCCATAGACGTTGAAGTAATCACCGCTAACGCCATTCGCGCTGGCGGCGACATCAATATTGCCATAGCGCAGGCGTAGGTTCTTTGATACCGCAGGCGTAACGGAACTGACCCAGGGTTGCTTCTGAATCGCCACTAAATCGTCATACTTCAGCGCCTGCTGATATTGTGGATCGTCATCACCGAAATCCTTGCCTGGATAGATATCGATAGTATTCGTACCAATCGCTCGGATGTCTGCCAGCACCAGTTGTTTTGCCGCATCGCCCACCACCACAATCGATACCACCGACGCGATGCCGATGATAATACCCAGCATGGTGAGCAGTGTACGCATCTTGTTGGCGGCCATGGCCAGCCAGGCCATGGTCAATGCTTCACGAAAACCGCTGACAAACTGGCTCCAGCCAGAAGCCGTCGTCACCGTTGGTTCATCAATATCACGTCCGGCAGCGGGCTTTTGTGGTGGCGGATTACGCACAATCTCGCCATCACGAATTTCAATGACGCGTTCTGCCTGGGCGGCAACCTGGCTGTCGTGCGTGACGATAATGACCGTATGCCCGCGATCGCGTAGCTGATGCAGAATAGCCATCACCTCTTCGCCGGAGCGGCTGTCCAACGCGCCAGTGGGTTCATCGGCCAGAATAACCTGACCACCGTTCATCAACGCACGTGCAATACTGACACGTTGCTGCTGGCCTCCGGAAAGCTGGGAAGGCTGATAATCAACCCGGTCACCCAATCCCAGACGCTGAAGTAATTCCTGAGCACGAGCCAGACGCTGCTTGCGTTCAGTCCCGGCATACACCGCCGGGACTTCAACGTTTTGTGCCGCCGTTAAATGTGACAGCAAATGATAACGCTGGAAGATAAAGCCAAAATGCTCACGCCGCAGTTGTGCTAACGCATCGCTATCCAGTGTAGAAACATCCCGCCCCGCAACCCGATAGGTTCCACTGGTTGGCTTGTCCAGACATCCCAGAATGTTCATCAGCGTCGATTTACCCGAGCCAGACGCCCCGACAATCGCCACCATTTCCCCGGCCTGAATACGCAAGGAAACGTCCTTTAAAACCTCGACCTGTCCCTCGCCTGACGGGTAACTGCGGCGGATATTGCTCAACTCAAGCAACGCCGTCATTGTGCTACTCCCGCTTTACCCTCACCGGTGATCACTTCATCCCCCTCTTCCAACCCTTTCACAATTTCTACGTCGGTATCATTACGGGCTCCGATGACCACTTCGCGCTCGCGAGTTTCACCATTGCGCAGCAGCCTGACGTTATAGCGGTTGTTGCCAATAGGATCGCCCAACGCCGACAACGGGATCGTCAGCACATTTTTAACGTCGGTGAGCTGGATGTGCACCTGTGCGGTCATATCAAGGCGCAGGATCCCTTTCGGGTTAGGCACTTCGAAGCGCGCATAGTAGAAAATGGCGTCATTCACCTTCTCAGGCGTCGGAAGGACATCTTTGAGCACGCCTTCGTACCGTGTCTGCGGATCGCCCAGCACAGTGAACCAGGCTTTTTGGCCCGGCTGCAGGTGAATAACATCGGCCTCGGAGACCTGCGCTTTTACCAGCATGGTGCTCATATCTGCCAACGTCAAAATGTTGGGTGCCTGTTGGGCGGCAATCACGGTTTGTCCCTGGAGGGTGGTGATTTGCGTCACTTCACCCGCCATTGGCGCGACGATTCGCGTGTAGTCGAGGTTCGTTTTTGCCGTATCAAGGGAAGCCTGATTACGCTTAATTTGCGCATCAATAGTGCCAATCTGTGCCTGCTTGACCGCCAATTCGGTCGCTGCTGTGTCGAGATCCTGCTGCGAAACCGCCTGCGTTTTCGCCAGTTGTTGCTGACGAGAAAGCGTTACGCGCGCCAGTTTCCACTCAGCTTCAGCCTGCAAACGCTGAGCCCGCAGCTCCATGAGTGTCGCTTCAACTTCTTTGATTTGGTTTTGTGCCTGCTCAGGATCGATAACGCCGAGCAACTGATCTTTTTTAACTTTATCGCCAATGGCTACTGACAGCGTTTTTAACTGCCCACTCACCTGTGCACCAACATCAACTTTGCGTAACGCATCCAGTTTCCCGGTGGCCAGCACACTTTGCTGGAGATCGCCTGGACGTACAATTAACGTTTGATACTGAGGTAGTGGCGCATTAAGCGTTCGCCAAAGTGAAATCATCGCCACAATAATGATGATGGCGAGGAGAAAATAACGTTTTTTAATTTTTCCCTTGAGCTTCATAAAATGTCCCAGTGTCCCCCAATACGCCCACCAGAGTGGAGTGATAAACATCAACGATAAATTAACAGGCGTTGAAAAGTGCAAAGAATAACAGAGTTATTGATGAACCGTTAAGGTCCGCTGTGCTGAAATTAGTATCAGAGTATCTATTGGATTGTTATTATGAGCCAGCTAACAGAAAGCACTTTTCATTCTTCCAGACCCGCCACAAGTTTTAGTCTTTTTTGTCGTCTGACAACCGGACAATGGCGGCCAGGTAAATTTTGGCATCAACGAAGCTTTCGCCGTAAGTTTGTATGGCGCTCATTGCTGATGCCACGATTAACACGTGAATGGATGGCTGAGCTGGCGCAATGGCCGGATCTCGAGAAAATTCTCGCGATCCAACCCCGTATACCGGTTCGCCTGCATCGCGCATATCTCGCAGTCAACCTTGACCGTAAAGCAAAACTCGATGCTGTGCGTTTTCATTACAATGTTATCCGCAACGCTTTTTCATCGACAGAATTTAATGATTATTTAAGTGCAGATGGGCTACAACTGGCACAAATTGAAGGCAAAGACAGCGCAATATACACCATTATAATGTCATCATTTATTGCCCTGGATAAAGAAGGTGAAAGTACAATTCTTGTCCGTAATAGTGAGGGCGAGACATTAGCAGAAATGACCTTCACCCTGTGCAACTATGAAGGGCGCAGCGCGCTTTTTATTGGCGGCTTGCAGGGGGGTAACCGATTAATGCCGCACGAAGAAATTCAAAAAGCGACAAAATCATGCCATGGTTTGTTCCCTAAACGTATTGTAATGGAAGCTATTTGTCGTTTTGCAGAACAATTGAATATTGAACAAGTACTGGCCGTCAGCAATGACCAGCATATTTTTCGCAGCCAGCGCTACCATGATAAAAACAAGGTTATTCATTCTGACTACAATTCATTTTGGGAGTCAGTGGGCGGCGAATGTGACAGCAATGGCTACTATCATATTCCGCGTACGCTAGCGCGTAAAAGCGAAGCAGATATTGCCAGTAAGAAGCGCGCGGAATATCGCCGCCGCTATCAGTTACTCGACAGTATCCACTCGCAGTTATCAGTCATGTTCCGCCGCTAATCCGCTCGCCCGCGTGCTAACCACAGCACGCGGGAAAACATTTTCCGCAGCAACGTTGGCACCGCTTCAACACCGCGTCGCCCCGCTTCCATTGCCACTTCAATCGCCAAATCCGGTTTTGACGAGCGATGGATCGCCTTCGCTATAATTTTCCGCATATTCATCGGCACATTTTCCGGTATTTGCGCCACCCGATGAAAAACATCCGAGAACCCCTGGCGGTACATAAAGTGTTCCATGTCCAACGCAGGTAACATGGTCAAATGCTCGCGCTCTTCCTCTTTGTCATCGTTCAATAGACTGCGTACCGTGGCCGCATACTTTTTCCCCGCCTCATCGCCATCGACCAGCACATGCCACTCAATTCCCATCCGGCGGGCAAACTTCACCAGGGGTTTAAGCCCAGACTGGGCAAATTCAATGACTTTAATCCCTTCGGCATCAAAGTGATGCCCACACTGACGAGCCAGCTCGTTGATGACCCATGTTTCTGTTTCTCCCTCCACCAACAGCCAGCAACGGGCAAACAGTGAAGACGCCCGATTAAAACGGATATGGAAGGCAATGCGCCGCCCGTCTTCCGCATTGAGTCCTCCCGGTCCCAGTCGCCAGGCGGCGACGCGGGAAGATTCTCGTACCAGTCGGACAACATGCTCTACGGGCGTGAGCGACAACAATTCACCAGAGTTGGTCGTCGTCACGCGCTGGAGGGGAAGCAGGTTCAACAATTGCCAGGCAACGGACAACATAATGGGGTGTAAGCGCGTTTCAGGATCTTCTACCAGTAGCAACGGACGAGCGTCTTTATCCAGTCTTAGTGACCCTTTGGCCTGTAATAGCGTGGAAAACAGCCCCAGCAGAATCACACGGTGCGTGCGCCCCCCAGGTTTATCAATCATACGGTTGATAATATCCAGATAACGCCAGCTGCGTTGCTCGTTGTTGGAGCGCCGGCGCATCAGACGATAGCGCGACTGACCCGAACCTTGTTCCGAAAAGTAGTGCTCCAGCAGTTGAACCATCGCTGACAGCCCCTGGCGAATCTGCCCATCCGTCAGATTCTGCGGTCGGGTGGCCAACTCACGCGCCATAAAATCCAGTTGACGCGCAGTCACCTCAACATCCGCGGAATCCGGCACCGTTCCATTACGGATCCGCCGCATAAAACGCGCATCACGTAAACGCAGTACTGGCATCAAACGCACCAGATGACGCGCCTGTTCGTTAATATTGTCGATGGGTAACGGGTGGCCTTCGCCATCAAGAAAACTGCGTAATGTCAGGACGCTGCCGTCATCAGCACACTCGCCTTCCAGACGATAGAAAATACGGTGATAGTTATCGGAGCACGGCGACCAGCACGCTTCTAACGGGCGATATCGGCGCACACGATGGCGACCCGGTTGAGATTCACGAAACGTCAGGACAATATGCAGATGATGTTCCCGGCCCTGGATGTCACCCGGCGGGAACCAGAAATCTTCGCGGTCAAAGTGGTACAAATCCGACTCTGGCGACAACAGCAAGGTTAACGCATCCAGCAGGCTGGACTTACCCCACGCGTTCTCCCCAATCAGCACGTTGTTTTGCTCCAGCATCAACGACAGCCGATTAATACCACGAAACCCAACAATCTCAACGCGTTCGAGAATCATATAGCCTCCGGAAATGCTCACTTTTTCCTTCAAGTTATCAGGAGTATAACGGTAAGCGAGCGCTCAGAACACCCGATCTCATCCGCAGATAAATCGAAAGAGTTAAGAATATTCTCTTTAAAAATTACTTTTGAATATAATTTCATACGCAATCATCAGATTTCTGATAACTGAACTATGCTTTATTCACCTGAACTCCAAAAAGGATTCGCATCACATTGCCTTAAATCAAATTTTTTTATTAATTTAAGTGGCGAAGGGATGAGATTTTTTTCTAAAATAAGCGCGCTTTAATCATCGTCCCTTTTAGCGATGAAATACCGGGATAGAAAAACTAACCCGGAACTTTTAATTGAGGTGGTTATGTTCAGGAAATTAGCAGCCGAGTTCTTCGGCACGTTTTGGCTTGTTTTTGGCGGGTGTGGTAGTGCCGTTCTGGCCGCGGCTTTCCCAGAGTTAGGTATTGGGTTTGCCGGTGTCGCCCTGGCGTTTGGTCTAACAGTATTAACCATGGCATTCGCTGTGGGTCATATTTCAGGTGGCCATTTTAACCCTGCAGTGACATTCGGTTTATGGGCTGGTGGTCGCTTCCCAGCGAAAGACGTTATTGGTTATGTTATTGCTCAGGTTGTGGGCGGTATTGTAGCAGCAGCGGTACTTTATCTTATTGCCAGCGGCAAAGCCGGTTTTGATGCAGCAGCCAGTGGCTTCGCCTCAAACGGTTACGGCGAGCATTCACCTGGCGGATATTCCATGCTTTCTGCCATCGTAATTGAAATCGTTCTGACCGCAGGTTTCTTATTAGTGATCCACGGTGCGACCGATAAACATGCTCCGGCAGGTTTTGCGCCAATTGCCATCGGTCTTGCATTAACGTTGATTCACCTGATCAGTATCCCGGTCACCAATACATCCGTAAACCCGGCTCGTAGTACTGCGGTTGCTATCTTCCAGGGTGGTTGGGCATTGCAACAGCTTTGGTTGTTCTGGGTTATGCCGATTATCGGCGGGATCGTCGGTGGTCTTATTTACCGCACCCTGCTGGAAAAACGCGATTAATCGATAGCAAAAAGGCCTGATGAACTGTCAGGCCTTTTTTTCCTCGCGATATTTCCTTTTATTTGCAACTTTACTCCCCTCTTTGCTTTCAGTAGTGTGTGCAGGCGCATTTCGTCTTACTTCTCAGCAAGGATCGGGGTTTCATGTTTTCAGGGCTGTTAATCATTCTGGTACCCCTTATTGTGGGTTACCTCATTCCGCTTCGACACAGAGCCGCATTAAAACTTATCAATCGGCTGTTGAGTTGGATCGTCTACCTTATTCTCTTTTTTATGGGGATCAGTCTGGCGTTTCTGGATAATCTAGCCAGTAATCTGTTATCCATTCTTTATTATTCTTCCGTCAGTGTGACGGTCATTCTGCTGTGTAATATCGCAGCGCTGCTGTGGCTGGAGCGCTCACTCCCCTGGCGACACAGCCACCAGCAAGAGAAACTCCCCTCCCGAATCGCGATGGCGCTTGAGTCGCTACAGCTTTGCGGCGTCGTGGTACTGGGTTTTCTGTTGGGTCTTACCGGATTGTCGATACTGCAGCACGCGACCGAAGCCAGCGAATATACGCTGATCTTTTTATTATTCCTGGTTGGGATCCAACTGCGAAACAGTGGTATGACATTAAAGCAGATCGTACTGAACCGTCGGGGCATGATTGTTGCCGTCGTCGTCGTGGCCAGTTCTCTGCTGGGCGGCGTCATTAATGCGCTGATCCTCGGCCTGCCGTTGAAAACAGCACTGGCGATGGCATCGGGTTTTGGCTGGTATTCCCTGTCAGGCATTTTGTTGACTGAATCATTCGGTCCAGTAATTGGTAGCGCCGCCTTCTTTAACGACCTGGCACGTGAGTTGATTGCCATTATGCTGATCCCTGGACTGGTGGTCCGCAGCCGTTCAACCGCATTGGGTCTTTGCGGGGCGACATCTATGGATTTCACGCTGCCCGTCTTGCAACGCAGTGGCGGTCTGGAGATGGTGCCCGCAGCCATTGTGCACGGCTTTATTCTTAGCCTGTTAGTACCACTGTTAATGGCCTTTTTCTCCGCCTGATACACAGACAAATACCTCTCTGGCGGTAGTCAGCTACCGCCAAAATTGCGCTAAATCAATCTCCCTGCAAGTTGTAGCAGAAATCCCTTTAATCCCTTCGCGCGCAGGCATAACCTTAAACATGTATATCAAATATAACTTTAAAAGGTGTGACCATGTTTTGTGTGCAATGTGAACAAACCATCCGTACTCCGGCAGGAAACGGCTGCTCTTACGCGCAGGGTATGTGCGGTAAAACAGCTGAAACCTCCGATCTGCAGGATCTGCTGATTGCTTCCCTACAAGGTCTGTCTGCATGGGCTGTTAAAGCGCGTGAATACGGCATCATCGACCATGAAGTTGATAACTTCGCGCCGCGTGCATTCTTCTCCACGCTGACCAACGTTAACTTCGACTCCCCGCGTATTGTTGGCTATGCTCGTGAAGCTATCGCCATGCGCGATGCACTGAAAGCGCAATGCCTGAACATTGATGCTAACGCAACTGTTGAAAACCCGATGGCCGACCTGCAACTGGTCAGCGACGATCTGGGCGACCTGCAACGTCAGGCCGCTGAATTCACCCCGAATAAAGACAAAGCGACCATCGGCGAGAATATCCTCGGTCTGCGTCTGCTGTGTCTGTACGGTCTGAAAGGTGCGGCAGCTTACATGGAGCACGCACACGTTCTCGGTCAGTACGACAACGATATCTACGCGCAATACCACAAAATCATGGCGTGGCTGGGTACCTGGCCTTCCGATATGAACGCTCTGCTGGAGTGTTCAATGGAAATCGGCCAGATGAACTTTAAAGTGATGAGCATTCTGGATGCCGGTGAAACCACAAAATACGGTCACCCAACCCCAACCCAGGTCAACGTGAAAGCAACCGAAGGGAAGTGCATTCTGATCTCCGGTCACGACCTGAAAGATTTGTACAATCTGCTTGAGCAGACTGAAGGCACCGGCGTTAACGTTTATACCCACGGTGAAATGCTGCCAGCACATGGCTACCCGGAACTGCGTAAGTTCAAACACCTGATCGGTAACTACGGCAGCGGCTGGCAGAACCAGCAGGTTGAATTTGCTCGTTTCCCTGGCCCAATCGTCATGACCTCTAACTGCATCATCGACCCAACCGTTGGCGCATATGATGACCGCATCTGGACCCGTAGCATCGTTGGTTGGCCAGGTGTGAGCCACCTCGAAGGTGATGATTTCGGTCCGGTTATTGCTCAGGCGCAGCAGATGGCTGGCTTCCCGTACAGCGAGATTCCTCATCTGATAACCGTCGGTTTCGGTCGTCAGACGCTGCTGGGTGCAGCTGATACCCTGATTGACCTGGTGAGCCGCGAAAAACTGCGTCACATCTTCCTGGTTGGCGGTTGTGACGGCGCACGCGGTGAACGTAACTACTTCACCGATTTCGCCACCAGCGTACCAGACGACTGCCTGATCCTGACTCTGGCCTGTGGTAAATACCGTTTCAACAAACTGGAATTCGGCGATATCGAAGGTCTGCCGCGTCTGGTCGATGCCGGTCAGTGTAACGATGCCTACTCTGCCATTATCCTGGCCGTCACTCTGGCTGAGAAACTGGGTTGTGGCGTGAACGATCTGCCACTGTCTCTGGTGCTCTCCTGGTTCGAACAGAAAGCGATTGTCATCCTGCTGACCCTGCTGTCACTGGGTGTGAAAAACATCGTGACTGGCCCAACTGCACCTGGCTTCTTCACACCCGATCTGCTGGCTGTACTCAACGAGAAATTTGGTCTGCGTTCCGTGACCACCGTTGAAGAAGACATGAAGCAGCTGCTGAGCGCGTAAGGAGTAAAGAATGACAATGCCAACCCATCAGTGCCCGTGGCGGATGCAGGTTCATCACATCCATCAGGAAACGCCGGATGTGTGGACAATTTCGTTGCTATGCCACGACTATTATCCCTATCGTGCCGGGCAGTATGCACTGGTCAGCGTACGTAACTCAGCGGATACGCTGCGTGCTTACACTATCTCTTCAACGCCGGGTGTTAGCGAGTACATCACGCTGACCATCCGCCGCATTGACGACGGTGCAGGTTCTCAGTGGTTAACCCGCGACGTGAAGCGCGGCGACTACATCTGGCTGTCCGATGCCATGGGTGAATTTACCTGTGAAGATAAAGCGGAAGACAAGTTCCTGATGCTGGCTGCCGGCTGTGGCGTAACGCCAATCATGTCGATGCGTCGCTGGTTGGCGAAGTACCGTCCACAAGCCGACGTGCAGGTGATTTTCAACGTTCGCTCGCCAGAAGATGTCATCTTTGCCGATGAATGGCGTGAGTATCCGGTGACATTAGTCGCTGAAAACAATGCCACTCAGGGTTTTGTTTCTGGCCGACTGACCACCGAACTGCTGAAGAGCGTCCCGGATCTGACCTCACGTACCGTGATGACCTGTGGCCCGGCCCCGTATATGGATCTGGTCGAAAAAGAAGTGAAAGCGCTTGGCGTAACACGCTTCTTTAAAGAGCAGTTCTTCACTCCGGTAGCCGAAGCGGCAACCAGCGGCCTGAAGTTCACCAAACTGCAACCCGCACAAGAGTTCTATGCGCCGGTTGGCACAACGCTACTGGAAGCGCTGGAAAGCAATAAGGTTCCGGTCGTTGCCGCCTGTCGCGCAGGCGTGTGCGGTTGCTGCAAAACCAAAGTGGTTGATGGTAACTACACGGTCAGCAGCACCATGACGCTGACCGATGCAGAAATTGCGGAAGGTTACGTTCTGGCTTGTTCCTGTCATCCGCAGGGCGATCTGGTACTTGCGTAAATAGTCATTGCCGGATGGCATACTTATCCGGCCTACAAGAACCGTTGTAGGCCGGACAAAGTACTAATACCGTCATCCGGTCATTTATCACCGCCAGGCTGAATTGCCACCCAGGGCATATTTACCTGCGCCCAGAAACGCCACCGCCATCGCGCCAACAAAAAAGTACACCAGACTCTCAATCGCCCAGGCGCCGGTTTTGTCCAGAGACCAGGTTTCTCCCATCCCGACCATCAGCCACGCCACAATCATTGTAAACGCCAGCCCTAATGCCGCCGGGCGTGTCAGGATCCCAAGGATAATCAGGCAAGGCGCAACAACCTCTCCCAGCAAGACACCGTAAGCAATAAAGCCGGGGAATCCTTTGGCTATCAGCATGCCACTGATGCCATCAATACCCGCAAACAGTTTATGCAGCCCATGAAACAGCATCAGCCCCCCAACAGCGAGGCGTAACAAAAACTTGCCAAAATCTTCGTGCGTCAGCGTCCGGTTAACTGCATTTAATAGTTTTGTAACCATTTGAATTCATTCCTTGTTTTACCATATCTTCTGCCAAACTACGCTTTATCTTCGTGAAATGTAAGCTGCCGAAAATAAGGGGGTAATGAGAAGCATAACTATTATCTTCATCTAAACTTGTAACCGGTATCACATTAAAGGAGATGGAAAACCATGAAACAAACGGTTGCCGCTTTTATTGCTAAAACCCTTGAACAAGCTGGCGTTAAACGTATTTGGGGTGTGACGGGTGACTCACTGAATGGTCTTAGTGACAGTCTGAATCGTATGGGAACGATTGACTGGATGCCAACCCGTCATGAAGAGGTTGCCGCTTTTGCCGCAGGCGCAGAAGCCCAACTGACCGGTGAGCTGGCTGTCTGTGCCGGTTCATGCGGACCGGGAAACCTGCACCTGATTAACGGCCTGTTTGATTGCCACCGCAACCATGTCCCGGTGCTGGCAATTGCTGCACATATTCCTTCCAGTGAGATAGGCAGTGGTTATTTTCAGGAGACTCACCCGCAGGAGTTGTTCCGCGAATGTAGCCATTATTGCGAGCTGGTTTCCAGTCCTGAGCAGATCCCCCAGGTACTGGCGATTGCGATGCGAAAAGCCGTATTAAACCGCGGTGTCTCAGTTGTCGTCTTACCTGGCGACGTCGCGCTGAAACCCGCGCCGGAAAACGCCAGTACGCACTGGTATCACGCACCGCTGCCGATAGTTACGCCAGCAGAAGAAGAAATTAAAAAGCTGGCGCAACTGCTGCGTTATTCCCGCAACATTGCCCTGATGTGCGGCAGCGGTTGTGCCGGGGCACATAAAGAGTTGGTCGAATTTGCCGCTAAAATCAAAGCCCCGATTGTTCACGCCCTGCGTGGTAAAGAGTACGTTGAATACGACAACCCTTACGACGTCGGCATGACCGGATTAATCGGCTTTTCTTCCGGATTCCATACCATGATGAATGCCGACACGCTGATCTTGCTCGGCACTCAGTTCCCTTATCGTCCGTTCTACCCTACCGATGCCAAAATTATCCAGATTGATATCAACCCGGCGAGCATTGGCGCACACAGCAAAGTGGATATGGCGCTGGTGGGCGATATTAAATCCACGCTTCTCGCCCTGATTCCACAGCTAGAAGAAAAAACCGATCGGCAGTTTTTGGACAAAGCGCTGGAGCACTATCGCGATGCACGCAAAGGGCTGGATGATTTAGCCAAGCCCAGCGATAAAGCCATTCATCCACAATATCTGGCACAACAAATCAGCCATTTCGCCGCGGACGACGCAATCTTTACCTGTGATGTAGGCACACCAACAGTGTGGGCCGCACGCTATCTGAAAATGAACGGTAAACGCCGCCTGCTAGGATCGTTTAACCACGGTTCAATGGCAAACGCCATGCCACAAGCGCTGGGTGCGCAGGCGACTGAACCAGGTCGTCAGGTCATCGCGATGTGCGGCGATGGTGGCTTCAGCATGTTAATGGGCGATTTTCTCTCGGTTGTACAAATGAAGCTCCCGGTGAAGATAATCGTGTTCAACAACAGCGTACTGGGTTTTGTGGCGATGGAGATGAAGGCAGGCGGTTATCTGACAGACGGGACGGAACTACACGATACCAACTTCGCACGTATTGCCGAAGCCTGCGGTATTACCGGCATCCGCGTAGAGAAATCCTCTGAGGTCGATGAGGCCCTGCAACGCGCCATGTCAATCGATGGTCCAGTGCTGGTCGATGTCGTTGTGGCGAAAGAAGAGCTCGCCATTCCACCACAAATAAAACTCGAACAAGCGAAGGGATTTAGCCTGTATATGCTGCGCGCGATCATCAGTGGACGCGGTGATGAAGTGATCGAACTGGCGAAAACGAACTGGCTCAGGTAAAACATCCTTATTAAATCACACACAATATCATTCATGATGCATCAAGACGGCTAGCCCGAAAATCCCCAGGAGCATAGGTATACTATGTGACTGGGGTTTAAGGGTGCGGCCAACGCCGAGGCAGCTTGAAGGATGAAGTGTAATAAGGAGATACCATGATTGATTTACGCAGTGATACCGTCACCCGACCCAGTCGCGTCATGCTGGAAGAGATGATGGCAGCCCCGGTCGGGGACGACGTTTACGGAGATGACCCTACCGTTAACGCCCTTCAGCAATACGCCGCTGAACTTTCTGGTAAAGAAGCGGCTATTTTCCTGCCTACCGGCACTCAGGCTAATCTGGTTGCGTTACTCAGCCATTGCCAGCGCGGCGAGGAATATATCGCCGGTCAGGGGGCTCATAACTACTTGTATGAAGCTGGCGGCGCTGCAGTGCTCGGGAGTATCCAACCCCAACCTATTGATGCTGCGCCAGATGGTTCTCTGCCACTGGATAAAGTGGCGGCAAAAATCAAAGCGGATGATATCCATTTTGCTCGCACACGCCTGCTCAGTCTGGAAAACACCCACAACGGTAAAGTGTTGCCACGTGAGTACCTGAAGGATGCCTGGGAATTTACCCGTGAGCGAAACCTTGCCCTGCACGTTGATGGCGCACGTATTTTTAACGCCATCGTCGCCTACGGCTGTGAGTTAAAAGACGTTACCCAATACTGCGACTCGTTCACAATTTGTCTCTCCAAAGGTCTGGGAACGCCGGTGGGTTCACTGTTGGTTGGCAGCCATGACTACATCAAACGCGCGATTCGCTGGCGCAAAATGACCGGCGGCGGGATGCGCCAGGCCGGGATTCTGGCGGCAGCCGGACTGTATGCGCTGAAAAATAACGTCGCGCGCTTACAAGACGACCACGACAACGCGGCCTGGATGGCAGAACAGTTGCGTGAAGCGGGAGCGGACGTCATGCGTCACGACACCAACATGCTGTTTATCCGTGTTGGTGAAGAACATGCTGCAGCACTGGGCGAGTATATGAAGGCGCATGGCGTGCTGATTAACGCCTCCCCGATTGTACGTCTGGTGATGCATCTGGACGTGTCACGTGCACAGCTTGCTGAAGTCGTCGCCCACTGGCGCGCTTTTTTAACCCGCTAAGGAGTCAGGCGTGCCGCAACGGATTTTAGTTCTTGGCGCCAGTGGCTACATTGGTCAGCATCTGGTTCAGGCGCTCAGCCAGCAAGGGCATCAGGTGCTGGCTGCGGCACGTCGCATTGAACGGCTGGAAAAGCAGCAACTGACCAACGTTAACTGTCATAAGATCGATTTAAATGTACCGGATACTTTGCCGCCGCTGCTGGCGGGTATTGATACCGTTTACTATCTGGTTCATGGCATGGGCGAAGGGGGCGACTTTATTGCCCATGAGCGCCTGGTCGCAGAAAACGTGCGCGATGCGCTGCGTACGACCCCGGTCAAACAACTGATCTTCCTGAGCTCATTGCAGGCTCCCAGACATGAGCAGTCCGATCACCTGCGTGCGCGCCAGATTACCGCAGATACGCTGCGCGAATCCGGTGTACCGGTGACTGAGCTACGTGCAGGCATTATCGTTGGCGCCGGTTCCGCTGCGTTTGAAGTCATGCGCGACATGGTCTATAACCTACCTGTGTTAACCCCGCCACGCTGGGTACGTTCTCGCACCACGCCTATCGCGCTGGAAAACCTGATGTATTACCTGGTGGCGTTGCTGGACCATCCGGCAAGCAAACACCGCGTACTCGAAGCAGCAGGCCCGCAGGTATTAAGCTACCAGGAGCAGTTTGAGCACTTTATGACAGTCAGCGGTAAGCATCGGCTGTTGGTCCCTATCCCCTTTCCGACCCGCTGGATCTCCGTCTGGTTTTTAAATGTCATCACTTCGGTTCCGCCGACTACGGCTAAAGCGCTAATCCAGGGGCTTAAGCACGATCTGTTGGCTGATGACACAGAACTACGGACGCTGATCCCACAACCGCTGATTGCCTTCGACGACGCGGTTCGCAGTACGCTGAAAGAAGAGGAAAAGCTGGTTAACTCCAGCGACTGGGGGTATGACGCTCAGGCTTTTGCACGCTGGCGTCCTGAATATGGGTATTTTGCCAAACAAGCCGGCTTTAGTGTGGAGACCTCCGCCAGCCGGAAAGCGTTGTGGCAGGTCGTGAACCGCCTCGGGGGCAAAGAAGGTTATTTCTTTGGCAACATTTTGTGGAAGACTCGTGCGGCGTTGGACCTGTTGGTAGGTCACAAGCTGGCAAAAGGTCGGCCCCAACACCCATTATTGCAGGTTGGTGATACCGTTGATAGCTGGAAAGTCATCATCGTTGAACCGGAAAAACAGCTCACTCTGCTGTTTGGCATGAAGGCCCCTGGTCTCGGCCGCCTGAGCTTTACGCTGGAAGAAAAAGGCGATCACCGACGTATTGATGTCCGGGCATGGTGGCACCCGCACGGGATGCCCGGTCTCTTCTATTGGTTGTTGATGATCCCAGCGCACTTGTTCATTTTCAGAGGGATGGCGAAGCGTATTGCCAAACTTGCAGAACAAATCACAAACTAATGATAAAAAGAGACTGTATTCTTTCATGTTTCCCATTGCATACGAGCGTATTTCACGGAAGAATGCGCACGACGTTTTTTAAACACAGTGGATTGATATGAAGGTACTGGTTACCGGAGCCACCAGCGGCTTGGGCCGAAACGCGGTTGAGTTTTTGTGCAGAAAAGGCATCAGCGTCAGAGCCACCGGTCGCAACGAAGCGATGGGTAAGCTGCTGGAAAAAATGGGGGCAGAATTTGTCCATGCGGATCTGACCGAGCTGGTCTCTTCGCAGGCAAAAGTGATGCTCGCAGGTATCGACACACTATGGCACTGCTCCAGTTTCACCTCACCGTGGGGCACGCAGGAAGCCTTCGATCTGGCCAACGTTCGTGCTACCCGTCGTCTGGGCGAGTGGGCCGTTGCCTGGGGCGTGCGTAACTTTATTCATATCTCCTCTCCCTCACTGTATTTTGACTATCACCACCATCGTGATATCAAAGAGGACTTCCGCCCACATCGCTTTGCCAACGAATTCGCCCGCAGCAAAGCCGCTGGTGAAGAGGTTATTGCACTGTTAGCTCAGGCCAACCCGCAGACCCGTTTTACGGTCTTGCGTCCGCAAAGTCTGTTCGGCCCTCATGATAAAGTGTTTATCCCGCGTCTGGCGCATATGATGCATCACTACGGCAGCATTCTGTTGCCGCACGGCGGAAGTGCGCTGGTAGATATGACCTACTACGAGAACGCGGTGCATGCGATGTGGCTGGCAAGCCAGACAACCTGCGATAAACTGCCGTCAGGTCGTGCCTATAACATTACCAACGGCGAGCATCGCACCCTGCGCAGCATCGTGCAGAAGCTCATTGATGAGCTGAATATTGATTGCCGTATTCGTTCGGTTCCTTATCCGATGCTGGACATGATCGCCCGCAGCATGGAACGTCTTGGTAATAAATCGGCTAAAGAACCCAAGCTCACGCATTACGGTGTGTCGAAGCTTAATTTTGATTTTACGCTGGATACAACGCGCGCTCAGGAAGAGTTAGGCTATCAGCCCGTAGTCACACTGGACGAAGGGATTGAACGTACCGCGGCCTGGTTACGCGACCACGGCAAACTGCCACGTTAAGCGGGTTGCCATTGCCGGATAGCGGCGCAAGCGCCTTATCCGGCCTACATTCCTGCCCGAAATATCCGTTGGCCTGATAAGCGAAGCGCCATCAGGCATCGGTGATCTGCGTTAGCCCTGCCCGTATTTCTCCAGTAACGCCTCGGCAATCGCCAGGGTTTCAGCATCCGCCACGCCGTTCCACAACGCAGGACGGAAGTGCATCTGGAACGCCATAATCACCCGTTGTTGTTCACGTGGCGTCATTTCAGGTTTAACGTCATAGCCATAGCGCGACAACACATCAAGCAACGAGGCGGTGTCTACCGGCGTATGAGGCGCACGCCCGGCGAGATAAAACGTGACGCGCTGCGCATCCGGCCACGCGCCAATACCTTGTGCCGCCAGCTCACGCCACGGGAACAGGGGGCCGGGATCGTCTTTACGCTGTGGCGCGATATCCGCATGAGCCACGACGTTTTGTGGCTTGATGTCGTAACGGGCAATAATATCCTTTGCCAGCGGGATCAACGCCTGAATCTGTGTTGCTTCAAACGGGGTGAAATATTTCGTTCCCGCCGACGTTTGCCAGCCGCGATTTTCCAGCTCAATACCAATCGATGTGTCGTTGATGCGCGTGGCGCCACGCCAGAAGCTAATCCCCGCATGCCAGGCCAAATGTTTTTCCGGGACCAGTTGCCAGATACGCGGCTTACCGTGATACAACGGCGGCACCGCCGGGATCAAATAATGCGAACTGACGTTTTTATCCGTCAGCGTAGCCAGTGATGAATCAAAATCATCTGCGGTGTAATGAATAACCAACACCTTAATGCGGGGATAGGCAGCCTGAGCCTGACGGCGGGTATCTAACTGATACCCGTCTTTATCGATAATCCCTTTCTCGCCGGCACACCCGGCCAACAGCAGCGTGAACGCCAGCAACCACAGCAGACGCTTCATCGGCGAGTTTTTACCGCGGTACCGCTGACGCTGACCATCAGCATACTGCTATCTTTCCCGACGGTCTCGTAATCAATATCGATACCGACAACCGCATCAGCGCCCAATGCTTTGGCTTGTTCGCCGAGTTCCTGGAAGGCAATTTCACGCGCTTTACGTAATTCTTTTTCATACGCGCCGGAGCGCCCACCGACGATATCACGGATACCCGCAAAGAAATCGCGGAAGATATTTGCGCCTAAAATAGCTTCGCCGGTTACCACACCGCAGTATTCCACGATGGTCTGCCCTTCAAGCGTAGGGGTAGTCGAAAACTGCATGGTTAATCTCCTTGTTGCGCTAAGAGCACGATCTCAAAAGCATTATCGAACCGATCCACTATCATTGAAAGGATATATTCTATCAACGTAGAACACTAATCGTAGAAAGCTAATAAGGAAATCATTATGCGCTACTCGAAACTCTCTCTGCTGGTTCCCTGTGCACTTCTTCTCAGCGCCTGTACTACCGTGACGCCGGTCTATAAAGATAACGGCACGCGTAGCGGTTCATGCGTAGAAGGCGGGCCAGACAGCGTGGCCCAGCAATTCTATGATTACCGCATTCAGCATCGTAACAATGACATCACCGCCCTGCGCCCGTACTTAAGCGACAACCTGGCGAAACTGCTGAATGATGCCAGCCGTGATAACGCGCATCGCGAACTGTTTAACAGCGATCCGTTCTCCAGTCGTGCCACGTTACCGGACAGCGCCAGCGTCGCCAGCGCATCGACTATTCCGAATAGTGATGCACGCAATATTCCGCTGCGTGTAGAGCTTAAACAGGGCGACCAAAGCTGGCGTGATGAAGTGCTGATGATCCGCGAAGGCCAGTGCTGGGTAGTTGACGATGTGCGTTATCTGGGCGGCAGCGTACACGCGCCAGCCGGGACACTGCGCCAGTCTGTCGAAAACCGCTAATCTCCCCATTCATCTCATCAAATCATAACCCCCATAAATTGTCTGGCATTCTGCATAGAATGCCGACAATTATTCTTGCCCACTGGTGGCCCCGCTATTTTGTGCTATGTTTAGATAAGAATGCGGTTTGCATTTAACTTTTAACGCATAAATATTGCATAACTATTCTGCCAAAGGTAGTATCTGCGGCTTCAATATACACAAAATCATTCATGATGCGTCGAGGCGGCAAGTGAATGAACGCAGCCAACAAAGAGGCAGCTTGAAGGATGAAGTGTATAGCTATCAGACTGCCAGCATACGAGAATCAATGAGTATTCAATTAAACGGCATTAACTGCTTCTACGGCGCACATCAGGCGCTGTTCGATATCACGCTGGATTGCCCTCAGGGTGAAACACTGGTGTTACTTGGCCCAAGTGGAGCCGGGAAAAGCTCGCTACTGCGTGTACTCAATCTGCTTGAGATGCCGCGCTCGGGCACGCTCTCTATTGCAGGTAACCGTTTCGACTTCACGAAAACCCCATCAGATAAAGCTATTCGTGAGCTGCGTCAAAACGTGGGCATGGTCTTCCAGCAATACAATCTTTGGCCGCACCTGACGGTACAGCAAAACCTGATTGAAGCGCCCTGCCGCGTACTTGGTCTGACGAAAGAACAAGCACTGGCGCGTGCTGAAAAACTGCTTGAGCGTCTGCGCCTGAAGCCTTACAGCGATCGCTACCCACTGCATTTGTCCGGCGGTCAACAGCAGCGTGTGGCGATTGCCCGTGCGTTGATGATGGAACCGCAGGTACTGCTGTTTGACGAACCTACCGCAGCGCTTGACCCGGAAATCACGGCCCAAATCGTCAGCATCATTCGTGAGCTGGCGGAAACTAAAATTACTCAGGTGATCGTCACCCACGAAGTGGAAGTTGCACGTAAAACAGCCAGTCGTGTGGTGTATATGGAAAACGGTCATATCGTCGAGTTTGGGGATGCGAGCTGCTTTGCCAACCCGCAAACCGAAGCGTTTAAAAACTATCTTTCTCACTAAGATTCGGGACAATACAATGAAAAAAGTTCTGATTGCCGCGCTAATCGCAGGTTTTAGTCTTTCCGCTACCGCAGCCCAAACCATTCGTTTCGCTACCGAAGCGTCCTATCCTCCGTTTGAATCCATCGATGCTAATAACAAGATCGTAGGCTTTGACGTTGATTTGGCGAATGCGCTGTGTAAAGAGATTGACGCTACCTGTACGTTTACCAATCAGGCCTTCGACAGCCTGATCCCCAGCCTGAAGTTCCGCCGCTTTGACGCGGTAATGGCCGGTATGGACATCACACCAGAACGTGAAAAGCAGGTACTGTTCACGACGCCTTACTACGACAACTCGGCACTGTTTGTCGGCCAGCAGGGTAAATACACCAGCATCGACCAGCTGAAAGGCAAAAAAGTCGGCGTACAGAACGGTACCACGCACCAAAAATTCATCATGGATAAACACCCGGAAGTGACTACCGTGCCATATGACAGCTATCAGAATGCCAAACTGGATCTGCAAAACGGTCGTATTGATGGCGTCTTTGGTGATACCGCAGTGGTAACGGAATGGCTGAAAGACAATCCGAAACTGGCTGCCGTTGGCGATAAAGTGACGGATAAAGATTACTTCGGTACCGGTCTGGGCATTGCTGTGCGCCAGGGTAATACCGAGCTGCAGCAGAAATTTAACGCTGCGCTGGAAAAAGTGAAGAAAGATGGGACTTACGAGACCATCTATAACAAATGGTTCCAGAAGTAATATTTGATGAATGAATTTTTTCCTTTAGCAAGCGCCGCCGGGATGACCGTCGGCCTTGCCGTTTGTGCGCTGATTATTGGCCTTGCACTCGCCATGTTCTTTGCCGTCTGGGAGTCTGTAAAATGGCGTCCAGTGGCATGGGCAGGTTCAGGGCTGGTCACTATCCTGCGCGGGTTACCAGAAATTCTGGTCGTTCTGTTTATCTATTTCGGTTCCTCTCAACTGCTGCTGACGCTGGCCGATGGGTTTACGATCAATCTCGGGTTCGTGCAAATTCCCGTTCAGATGCAGATTGAAAACTTCGACGTCAGCCCGTTCCTGTGCGGTGTGATTGCACTGTCATTGCTTTATGCAGCCTATGCCTCACAAACGCTGCGCGGTGCGTTGAAAGCGGTTCCGCTTGGACAATGGGAATCAGGCCAGGCGCTGGGTTTATCTAAAACCGCGATTTTCTTTCGCCTGGTGATGCCGCAAATGTGGCGCCATGCCCTGCCGGGTCTGGGTAACCAGTGGCTGGTGTTGCTGAAAGATACCGCACTGGTTAGCCTCATCAGCGTGAACGATCTGATGCTACAAACCAAGAGCATTGCGACCCGTACTCAGGAACCCTTTACCTGGTACATCGTCGCGGCGGCTATTTACCTGGTGATTACGCTGGTGAGTCAGTACATTCTCAAACGCATTGACCTGCGCGCGACACGTTTTGAGCGGAGACCAGGCTAATGCTTGAGTATTTACCTGAACTACTGAAAGGGCTGCACACCAGCCTGACGCTGACGGTCGCCTCGATTGTGGTGGCACTGGTTCTGGCGCTGGTTTTCACTGTTATCCTGACACTGAAAACGCCGGTACTGGTGTGGCTGGTTCGCGCCTATATCACGTTGTTTACCGGTACACCGCTGCTGGTGCAAATATTCCTGATCTACTACGGTCCAGGGCAGTTCCCTGCGCTGCAGGAATATCCAGTGCTCTGGCATTTGCTGTCCGAACCATGGCTGTGCGCGTTAATCGCACTGTCCTTAAACAGCGCGGCCTATACCACGCAACTGTTTTATGGTGCGATTCGAGCAATCCCGGAAGGCCAGTGGCAGTCCTGTGGTGCGCTGGGGATGAGCAAAAAGGATACGCTGGCCATTCTGCTGCCGTATGCTTTCAAACGCGCCCTCTCCTCGTATTCCAACGAAGTGGTACTGGTCTTTAAAAGTACATCACTGGCGTACACCATCACACTGATGGAAGTCATGGGCTACAGCCAACTGCTGTACGGCCGTACCTATGACGTCATGGTCTTTGGTGCAGCTGGCGTGATTTACCTGATCGTCAATGGCTTGCTGACGTTGATGATGCGCTTGATCGAACGTAAAGCCCTGGCGTTTGAACACCGGAATTAAGTCGATGCCGCTGCGGTTTTTGCGCCGATGTCGGCCGGATAAGGTGCCAGCGCCGTCATCCGAAGAATGTGCATAATGCAAAAACATAAAGACGGACAACATTCTAAATTGTCCGTCTTTTTTTATGCCAATAAAAATATTT
>NZ_JANEWL010000249.1:0-581 GCF_028069815.1 Citrobacter sp. Awk 2 | reverse complement strand
ATTAATGATAGTGTTTTGATAGAAAAACGCACAAATGATATTGCTATCTTCTATTATTTTAGGCAAGTGAGTTTTATTGCATTGCTTTTTGTATCATTGAAATCTTATAAAGCGACCTCCACAGTTATTGAGACTAAAGAAAGAGAGCCATGTTACATAATTATAGCGTTGTTGATTATGCTGGCAATTGCATTCCTTTCACATAACTTATCCAGTTATAACGCTGATGTCACGATTGAAATTACCAGTTTAAAAGCTGACAACAAAACGGTGCACTGGCATATTGGCTACATATATTCACTGATTATCGCATGGGGAACGGTCTTATTGTATCTGGCAGTGAAAACCAAAATGCATGGTATCTTATGGAAAAGCATAGCGTTACTGTGTGGCTCTGCAATCCTGACGAATGTTCTGCTGTTAAGTCTGGATGAATATAGTATGTATATTTGGTATGTCAGCAGGGGTATCGAAGTTATCAGCACCTTATGTATCATATCTATATTAATGTACAACACGTTTATTATTCTTAAGAGAGAGACGGATTCAGCAATAAAAGATGCAATGACTAAGATATATAA
>NZ_JANEWL010000248.1:0-618 GCF_028069815.1 Citrobacter sp. Awk 2 | reverse complement strand
GTTTAATATAGTAAAAGGGAATGTGTGCCTGTTGAATGGCACCTGCTGTTTTATGAATGGCGTTGGAGGTTTTCATTAATGAAAATGAGTGGCATTAAAACTTTTCTTAATTATTATGTTCAGAAACGTTTTGCGATGGAGTTTCTTTGTGCCTTATGAAAATGGCACCAATAGTGTTATCTGTGTTATTTTTCCTACTATGTTATTACAGCGAAGTGATTGTTTTCTACAATCACGAACCGCTACTTTTATTGTGAGTGCTTAATTAATTTTCCTTCTACTTTGCTTACGTCTTCGACGCGATCTTTTTTGGATAAATCTAATATTAACAGGGGCAAGCCCTGTTCAGCGGAGTGATTGTCGCTAACAATCACGAAGCGCTGCTACTAAAGATATAGTTTTCCTATGCGTTTAAGAGTAAATGCTATATGTAGGAGGGAAATACTATGTTTTAACATGGGATCTGAATTCGACTTTACAATAAAAATGATCTAACAATGATCGAATGAATTTCATTTCCTCAAATATTATAATTTCAAAGTCAATGAACAAATGCCAGTGTCAGGGCGTAGCCGTGCGTTAGCACAGAGATAAATATATTTTCAAAAAGAAGTAAAA
>NZ_JANEWL010000247.1:0-639 GCF_028069815.1 Citrobacter sp. Awk 2 | reverse complement strand
CCGCCACCGCCACCGCCTGCGGCGAGGCCGATTCCCCCCGCCACGGCGACGCCGCCAAGAACCCAGGGCCAGACTGCGCCGCCTTCATGACTGCCTTCGCTCGCCATCAATGGGGTGAGATCGTCCAGATGCTGATAGTGGAATGCGCCATCCGTATCCTGAACCCACCATAGCGCACCGTTGCTATCTTCAAGTACGAGCTGGCTTTGTTCATCACCTTTGCCAACGTAAAAGTTTTTAATTGTGATGGTTTCACCGGAGCGGAGTGTGACAATCAGATCCTGATTTACGCGGGTAAGCTGGCTGATTTCTTCACGAGAAACAGACAGCTTCACGATGGAAGGTGAATTGAGCGTGATTTCAGAAGCTTCAATATTTGTGGAAACACCAGTCAATTTTGATACAACGGCGAGTAGACGCATATATTCACTCCTGATGGCAGGCCGAGAGTATTAATCCACAATAGCGTGTTGGGAAAATGAGCTGACAGGTGCCCGTTCATCATATAGATGAGTTTGCACGTGTGATTTCATTGATTAGGTCACGCAGGTATCAGTTTGTTTATCGAATACATCAGAGCCTTTAAGTCTGAATAGTTCTTTCGTATTAGATGATATAGTCAGAAAGGATGTATTACGC
>NZ_JANEWL010000246.1:0-670 GCF_028069815.1 Citrobacter sp. Awk 2 | reverse complement strand
CTATAAAGGCTAGAGAACTGATAAAATTATCATGATGGATGATTTTTCTAAGTGGGAAATTAAGAATTCTCAAACCATTCATTAAGTAGATGTCGCATTTTTGCATTGCTGTGTTAATGACTATTCGTTCGATATTACTTAATGCATAATTACGACACTTCTCTCTGTTGATTTTGTTGTCTAGCTCCATGCTGGCAACCATTTCACCAGTAGTATTCCCTCCTCTGGACTTGAGGGTCCTTAATCTCAATTCGCCATCGCGCAATTCTTTACTTAGGACTCTGACTCTATTTGCTAATTCTATGACATCCGGAGCTATCTGAAGTGCGTCAAGAAGGTGATTAATCTTTATATGAATATCAACCAAATAGTGCTCAAGTTGTTTGATTGCATTTTTACCTGAAAAACTAGCCTGTAAAAAATCCATATTTGCTAACAATACGCCGACAAGAACTTGGTCAGTAAAGTCTCGCCTGATTGGAGGTGTGCTGCAACGATGGAGTCTCCTCATCGGACAGACGTAATACCCCATTCCTTTGTTATCTATCCCTGTCATGATTATCGAACATCCACACGAGCTGCAACGAAGAATAGAACGAAATAAATTGATTAAATAAGGATTGTCATATGATTTATCGCGTCCAAATGGAGTTAATCTAATCTCTTGTAC
>NZ_JANEWL010000245.1:0-674 GCF_028069815.1 Citrobacter sp. Awk 2 | reverse complement strand
TTGATACCACGCAGCAGAACACCAACGTTCTCACCAGCACGGCCTTCGTCCAGCAGTTTGCGGAACATTTCAACGCCAGTACAGGTAGACTTGGCAGTCTCTTTGATACCAACGATTTCAACTTCTTCACCAACTTTGATGATACCGCGTTCTACACGACCGGTAACAACGGTACCACGACCGGAGATGGAGAATACGTCTTCGATAGGCAGCAGGAACGGCTTGTCAATCGCACGCTCTGGTTCCGGGATGTAAGAATCCAGGAAGCCAGCCAGTTCGATGATTTTCGCTTCCCACTCTGCTTCGCCTTCCAGCGCTTTCAGAGCAGAACCACGAACGATCGGCGTGTCGTCGCCCGGGAAATCGTACTGAGACAGAAGTTCACGAACTTCCATTTCTACCAGTTCCAGCAGCTCTTCGTCATCAACCATGTCGCATTTGTTCAGGAACACGATGATGTACGGAACGCCTACCTGACGACCCAGCAGGATGTGCTCACGAGTCTGCGGCATCGGGCCGTCAGTCGCAGCAACAACCAGGATCGCGCCGTCCATCTGCGCAGCACCGGTGATCATGTTTTTAACATAGTCGGCGTGGCCCGGGCAGTCTACGTGCGCGTAGTGGCGAGTCGGGGTGTCATATTCAACGTGAGAAGTGTTGATGGTGATACCACG
>NZ_JANEWL010000244.1:0-679 GCF_028069815.1 Citrobacter sp. Awk 2 | reverse complement strand
AAATATTAATGCGTAGGCCGCTGATATTTTTTGAGGATATTAATTAGCGGTTATTTGAGCTGTGTATGTCTTTTTATGTGCAGTAAAGGCGAACGTAAAAAAACAGCGTAAATGGTGCGGTGAAGTGGAAGGAAAAGATTGTGTAATTGTGCGGAACGTCGCAGGCATATCCAATACAGCAGTCTGTGTTGTTGGCTGGATAGGGCGAAAAATGTTCGCTCAAATCCCTTACCGGATGGTTAAACATCAGGCGATTAGCCATCCGGTAAGGAATCTTAAGACAGGGGGGATCACAGATACGAGCGTTCAGCGTTCGTCAGTTTGTGCAGGAGAAGTCTGTTGCGGCAAGGTGGTCTGCTGGGATTCTTTCTTGTCCTGGTGGTGGTGCCACGCACCGATAGCAGAGTAGACGAAGCGTCCGAAGAAGAAGATGAAGCTGATAAGCAGTACGATCCGGATCATGCGACTGTTAAATCGGTGTCGTTTGCGTAGGCTGGTAACCTGGCTCACAAAAGGTTCCTTAAAGTGTACCCAACCAGTGGGCGATACTTACATTAAGGCACACTAAGAGGGAATGGTCAATTCTTCGTTATGTAAAATTGCATCATGGGTTTTATCCCCTTATGTTATGGAAATTAATATTATTATTTGCATTAATAATGAATAAACGATCATAAAT
>NZ_JANEWL010000243.1:0-686 GCF_028069815.1 Citrobacter sp. Awk 2 | reverse complement strand
ATATAATTGTTATAATTTATTATGAGAGATAGATCACGATTTTAATTAGCAGGAAAAGGATTAAGAAATGTTCGGGGGAAGAGAATCTGGTTGGCTGTCAGAAATAGCACGGGCCTTTGTTGGCCGGATAAAGCGTTCACGTCACACCTGGCGATGTGCCACCGGGAATATCTGATGGTCCAGACAGTTGTAGGCCGGATAAGGCGATACGCCGCATCCGGCAAAATGCCATCGGGAGTGCCTGATGCGCTGCGCTTATCAGGCCTACAACATACATTCAGCTGCAGGCCGGATAAGGCAGGATGTCGCATCCGGCGGTTTTCACCCCGCACAGACGCAAAAAAGCCCATCCGGCAGGATGGGCTTCTTCACTTATTTGATGCCTGGCAGTTTATGGCGGGCGTCCTTCCCGCCACCCTCCGGGCCGTTGCTGCGCTACGTTCAAATCCGCTCCCGGCGGATTTGTCCTACTCAGGAGAGCGCTCACCGACAGACTGCAGATAAAACAAAAGGCCCAGTCTTTCGACTGAGCCTTTCGCTTTTATTTGATGCCTGGCAATTCCCTACTCTCGCATGGGGAGACCCCACACTACCATCGGCGCTACGGCGTTTCACTTCTGAGTTCGGCATGGGGTCAGGTGGGACCACCGCGCTACAGCCGCCAGGCAAATTCTGTTTATCAGACC
>NZ_JANEWL010000242.1:0-688 GCF_028069815.1 Citrobacter sp. Awk 2 | reverse complement strand
GCAAGATCACGGCAGCCGAGTTGGGTGAGCGCGTCCGCCGCCGGTACAACATCCAGTAACCGGGGTGGAGTGCCGCATCCATGGGACACCGGCGATCACGAACGGAATTGGCAGGGCTACTTCATCCCCGCTATGTCCGTCTTGAGGAACCGGGTCGGCGCTCGAACGCATGCCGAACTGCGTGATGCCGAGAACGACCTCGTTGAGGCCCGGGTGATCGAACTCCGCGAGGATCCCAATCTGCTGGGCGACCGCACAGATCTCGCATACCTGCGGGCGATTCACCGCCAGCTGTTCCAGGACATTTACGTCTGGGCGGGAGATCTGCGGACAGTCGGCATCGAGAAGGAGGACGAGTCTTTCTGCGCGCCGGGCGGCATCAGTCGGCCCATGGAGCATGTGGCTGCGGAGATCTACCAGCTCGACCGGCTCAGAGCGGTCGGCGAAGGTGATCTCGCTGGCCAGGTCGCATACCGGTACGACTACGTGAACTATGCCCACCCGTTCCGCGAGGGCAACGGCCGCTCGACCCGCGAGTTCTTCGATCTCCTGTTGTCCGAACGCGGCCTCGACTGGGGGAAGACCGACCTGGAAGAGTTGCACGGCGCTTGTCACGTGGCGCGCGCCAACTCTGATCTCACGGGCCTGGTCGCGATGTTCAAGGGGATCCTCGACGCCGAGCCCACGA
>NZ_JANEWL010000241.1:0-709 GCF_028069815.1 Citrobacter sp. Awk 2 | reverse complement strand
TTCTTTTATAAAGTCCACATCGAATTCACCATCTTCCGTTATCCATTGTTTCATTAGGTTTGACATTATATTCATTGCTGTGAAGTAATCTTTTACTACTTCAATTTTATCTTCACTAATACCCTCATGATATGATGCGTAAACATCTAAGTCCTTTTGGTTAATGAATGGTGCCTTGTGTTTTTCTGTTAGCAAAATATACTCGTTTTTAAGGTTTTCTCCAGCACTACAAGCACCAGTCCAACAAAAGAATTCTGGATAGTTTTTTTTATCCTCACAAATCAGAATAAATTTTGACAAAAGAAAACGAATTGGCAATAGTTCATTGATGAAAGAATATGTTTTTTCTTCATCCTGTATATTTCTTATTGACTCATATCGTTGTGCCCAAGATAAAACTTCTTCAATTATTTCTATTGGATGGTTATAACATAACTTATCACACAAAGTGTTAGCTATGTAATAATATTCTGACTTTGAATGATTGCAAACAGTGAACTTAGGATCAATTGCTATTAGTTCCTTTGCTACGTGACATAAATCATAGAAGCGTATTCCGGGAATCGCTTCAAAGAAGAAACTCTCTTCATGTCCAACATCTAATGGAAAAGCAACTCCGGGATTAATGGCTAAATCACATATCACTAAAAATATAGATATTAAATGGGATCCAAATGAAAGTGGATAATCATATCCGATGATACTAATG
>NZ_JANEWL010000240.1:0-719 GCF_028069815.1 Citrobacter sp. Awk 2 | reverse complement strand
ATACAACAGTGAACAACACTAAAATCATTACACTGTTTCAACACAATGAATATATTCCATTTATGATCTGCGTAGTAAGCAAGATAGAAGAAATCGGAAACGGAATAAAGCTCACTCTTGAAAACGGTAATAACGTCTGTATTGAAGATTATGGTTATTACTTCTTGTCCGAATCTGCAAATATTTATGATAATAAGCGACATAGCAAATGTCTATGTGCGTTTAATTTCTGAACTCAGCCAGATGAGTGAGGAAACAATAAAATTGCTGATACCATAAATTAAATATAAAAATAATAACCTTCGCTTATCAATAAGTAAATTAGCTGATCATTATTACTGTGGCAGTGTTAAAGCCAATGCTTTAGATGAGTGCGTATTGATGAATATGCTTGGTCTGTAGGGGCTGTGCAAAGTCCTGCGCCAAGACAACTTTATGTCGGTGCTGGAAGAATGGTGATATTGTTTATCTGGTAATTGAGTATAGGCATACAGGTATCATAATTGATACCGAACAGTGAAACCCCATGCTTCACTGGGATCTGACTAATGGCTATTTGTGTAGCGATGTTCAGGAGCGATGGGTATGAAAATAGGATTGAGAATGATCTCTACGGGGCGCGGTCTGAGGCTGTTGACAGTTTTAAGAAAGTGATTGAATTTTATTATGTCAAATGTAATCATTTATGAATTGATTCTTTTAATGGAATGATGTAATGA